>NZ_JAAGPG010000020.1:0-44580 GCF_017104665.1 Burkholderia sp. Se-20378
TCTCGCGTTCCTGTCCGAGGATCGCCGCTCGGAAGGCATTTTCTCGAAGCTGTCGGTGCGCGAGAACATCGTCGTGTGCGTGTTGCCGCGTATCGCGCGGTTCGGCTTCATTTCCGTGCGCAAGCAGGAAGCGCTCGTCGAACGCTATATCCGCGAGCTGGGCATCAAGACGTCGCACGCGGGCGCGCCGATCTCGACGCTGTCCGGCGGCAACCAGCAGAAGGCGCTGATCGCGCGCTGCCTGTCGACCGAGCCGACGGTGCTGTTGCTCGACGATCCGACGCGCGGCATCGACGTCGGCGCGAAGGCGGAAGTGCACGACCTCGTCAAACGGCTCGCCGATGCGGGGCTGGCGGTGGTCGCGACATCGTCGGAGATGGAAGAACTGCTCGAGCTGGCCGACCGGCTCGTGATCCTGCATGAAGGCGCGACGAGCGGCGAGCTGTCGACGCGCGGCGCGAGCCCCGACGACGTGACCGCGTTGCTCGCGAACCAGGCGTAATGCGCCGGGCATCGACCAGAAGATGAGGAAAGCGTGAATCTAGCCAACCTGATGAGCGAACCGGAAGGCGCGCGCCGTACGTCGCGCCGCTCGCTGTTCGTGCAGGCGCGCGACCACAGCGTGTATCTCGCGTTCGTCGCGCTCGCGGTCTTCAACCTGATCGTCACGCCCGGGTTCTCGAATCCGCTCGCCGCGCGCAGCCTGTTGTTCCAGGCCGCGCCGATCGTGCTGATCGCGCTCGGGCAGAACCTCGCAATCGCGACGCGCGGGATCGACCTGTCGGTCGGCTCGGTGATGGCGCTGTCGAGCGCGATCATCGCGGTGTGTCTGCCGTATGGAACGGGCGCCGCGTTCGCGGCGGCGATCGCGATCGGGCTCGCGGTCGGCCTCTTCAACGGCGGGCTCGTCGCGCGGCTCGGCATCGATCCGCTGATTTCCGGGCTGGCGTTGCTGGTTGCCGCGCGCGGGCTTGCGCAGGCATTGCTCGGCGGGTCGCGCGTGAGCCTGCCGCCTTCCGATGCATTCGATTTCATCGGCATCGGTACGTTTTTAGGGCTGCCGGTCGTGATGCTGATCGCGCTCGCGTGCGCGGCGATCGTGTTCTTCGTCGTGCGCAATACGACCTTCGGGCGCTACACGATTCTCGTCGGCGCGAGCCGCGATGCCGCGCATCTCGCCGGCGTGCCGGTGCGACGCACGCTGCTCGCGGTCTATGCGGCAAGCGGTGCGCTCGCCGGGCTGGCCGGCCTGTTCGCCACCGCGCGGCTCGGTGCGGGCGATCCGAACTATGTCGGCGTGAACTTCGAACTCGATGCGATCGCCGCGTCGGTGATCGGCGGCACGCCGCTCTCCGGCGGACGCGTGTCGATCGTCGGCACCGTGTTCGGCGTGCTGCTGCTGCAACTGCTCGATGCCAGCTTCATCATGAACAACATCAGCTTCACCTATGCGCAGATCCTGAAGGCCGCGTTCATTCTTGGCGCGCTGTACCTGCAGCGCTCGGGAGCCTGACATGTCGACCGCGCCGATTTCCACGCACACCACGCAGGACGCGAGTCGCGCCCGCCGCGCGCAGGTTGTCCGGCTCGTGCAGGCGCGCGGCGCGATCGCGATCCTCGTGCTCGTGTGCCTGATCGCCGGCCGCGTGTTCCCGCATTTCCTGAGCGCGCCGAACCTGCTCGACATCGTCGCGGCCGCCGCGTTCGTCGCGCTGATCACGATCGGGCAGAGCTTCGTGATCATCCTCGGCGGGTTCGATCTGTCGGTCGGCTCGCTCGTCGGGCTCGGCACCGTGATCGCCGCGTACGCGGCGCCGTATGGCTGGGGCGCCGCGCTGGCCGCGCCGGTTGGCGCGGGGCTGATCGTCGGGCTCGCGAACGGCTGGCTGATCGCGCGGGCGCGGATGGCGCCGTTCATCGTCACGCTCGCCGCGTTGCTCGGGTTGAAAGGGCTGTCGCTCGTGCTCGCGAGCCAGGACATGCTGATCGCCAACCCGGGGTTCTTCGCGACGATCGCGAACGGCTCGCTGTTCGGCATCGGCAACCTGGTGTGGATCGTGGTCGTCGCGTATCTCGTCGCCGCGTTCGTGCTGAATCACACACGCTACGGCGCGGGCGTGTTCGCGATCGGCGGCAACGAGGAGGCGGCGCGCATGCTCGGCGTGAACGTCGAAGGGCTCAAGATCGTCACGTACGGGCTGAGCGGGGCGCTGGCCGGGCTGGCCGGTGCGCTGCTCGCGTCGCGGCTCGATTCGGGGCTGCCGGGCGCCGGCAACAGCTACGAGCTGCAGTCGATCGCGGCGGCGGTGATCGGCGGCGTGCTGCTGACGGGCGGCGTCGGCACGCTGTTCGGTCCGCTCGCGGGCGTGCTGCTGCTCGGCGTGATCGAGAACGTGATCAATCAGGTCGGGACGTTGAGCCCGTACTACCAGAACCTCGCGAGCGGCGCGTTCCTGCTGCTCGCGGTGATCGCGCAGACGCTGCTCACCGGGAAGCGGCGCAAGCGGTAGCGATCGGGCGCGGCTTCGCGCCGCCGCACACTGGAACGCTAAATGCTTGTCACGCGGAATCCTTTCGATGAAGGAGCACCGCGATGAGCACACCGACCCCCACCGCTTTTTCCCATGTGAAGCCGCAGGACACCGCGTTTCGCGGCGAAGGCCTGCGCGACTTCTTCCTGTACCGCGATCTCGGTATCGCGGCCGCGACGAACGGCAAGGTCGTCGCGCAACTCGTCAGGGCGAATCATGCACCGGAGGCGGGCACCGGCTGGCACCGTCACGAGGCCGAGTTCCATATCGTGATCATGCTGAAGGGCTGGGCGCGCTTCATGTACGGCGAACGCGAGACGCTGGTGAGCGCCGGCGATTGCGTGCATCAGGCGCCGGGGATCGTCCACTACCTGTTCGACTACTCGCCGGACATGGAGTACCTGGAGATCGTCGGGCCCGCCGATTTCAAGTCGATCGATGTCGAAGGGCCGTGCGCGGTGCCGCTGCCGACACCGTGGGGAGAGGCGGGGGCGTAGTTGCCTGGTTCCCCGGGGCATGCATCATCGGTACGCCTGTTTGTGACGAACCGCCCTCGGGCGGTTTTTTGTCGTGCCTTCCACGGAAGCCTCCGTGCGATCCGCTTTCCCTGCTTCACATTCTTTCGAATTCCGAATGGTCGAGAAGCTGAAGATCCGGAAAGAAAAGAAAGACATTCGTCAGCTTCGACGCGTTGGCAGCGCTGCGATGTCAAAGATCGTCAATTGCGCGTGGATGCGGTGCACGGCTTGTCGACGACCGGCGTTAAGGAGGTACCAGCCGGATCACCGGTTGACCTACCCGGGAGAGATTCCATGAACCGCATCGCAAAGATCCTGACGGCCACCGCACTGGCCTGCGCCGTTCTCGTTCCGGCACTTGCCGAAGCCCATTCGCACCGTGTGTGCCATTTCGATCACCACCACCATCGCGTGTGCCGCTGGGTGCGGTAATCGCGACTGACTCGGGAATACCCGGAACGCATTCTTCATTCAGGCAAATCAGGAGAGGACTATGAAAAAGACGATGTTGATCGCCGCGCTGGTCGCCGGCATGGGTATGTCGATCGGTGCATTCGCGCAGGTTCCGGCCAGCGCGCCGGCCGGCACGACCGGCCTGTGCAAGGACGGCTCGTTCTACTCGGGCGCGTCGAAGAAGGGCGCATGCGCGGGCCACAAGGGTGTGAAGACCTGGTACGGCGCATCGTCGGCGACAGCCGCGAGTGCACCGGCCGCAGCACCGGCCATGGCCGCTTCGGCCGCCCCTGCATCGGGCACCGCGCCGGCGAAGAGCGCGGCTGCAACGACTGCAGCCACCGCGGCGGCAGCGCCGGGCGGCGGCCCGGGCAAGGTATGGGCCAACGACAGCACGAAGGTCTATCACTGCTCGACCGACAAGTACTACGGCAAGACGAAGCACGGCAGCTACATGTCGGAAGCCGACGCGAAGGCGAAGGGCTACCACGCGTCGCACGGCAAGGCGTGTTCGTAACGCAGGCTGACGCGCGAGCCGCTCCCTCGCGCGTCGTCCGCACGCCGCAGCACCTCACGCCCCGCCATCCCCCCGGCGGGGCGTTTCATTTTCAGCGCCGTCCGGCTTCAGTGGGCGGGATGCGACTGCGTGTCGGCCGCTGCATCGTGCGCCGTTACGCGGGCATCGAGCAGCGCGCGCAGCGTCACGTAGTGCGTGCCGTCCGCGCCGCCTTCCGCACCCGCGGTGCGATCGTACGGCTCGTTGTCGTGGATCGTCGCGCGCACGATCGGATAGATCTGCGTTTCCCAGCGGCTGCCGTTGAACACGCCATAGTGGCCTGCGCCCGTCTGCACGTGGTGCGTCTTCAGGTACGGCGGTAACCCCGAACACAGCTCCTGCGCGGCCACCGTCTGGCCGACCGCGCAGATATCGTCCTTCTCGCCTTCGATCGTCAACAGCGCGGTGCGATGAATCGCCGCCGGCTCGACGAGCCGATCGCCGACCGTCAGCTCGCCACGCGCGAGCGCATATTGCTGGAACACCTTCTCGACCGTTTCCAGATAGAACTCCGCGGTGAGATCGGCGGTGGCGAAATATTCGTCGTAGAAGTGCCGCAGCGTGTCGGCTTTCGCCGGATCGCCTTTCGCGCGCTCGTAGTACAGGTCGGCGAACGACGCCGCATGGCGATCGGGATTCATCGACATGAACGCGCCGACCTGCACGAAGCCCGGATACACGCATCGTTGCGCACCAGCGAAGCCCGCCGGTACGACGCTGATCAGGTTCCGCGCGAACCATTCGATCGGCTGGCTCGTCGCGAGCGCGTTGACCTTCGTCGGATTCACACGGCAATCGATCGGCCCTGCCATCAGCGTCAGGCTCGCGGGCTGGGCCGGATCGCCGCCGGCGGCCATCAGCGCGACCGCCGCGAGTGCGGCGACGGTTGGCTGGCAGATCGCGAGCACATGCGCGTCCGGGCCGATCTGATGGGTGAAGTCGATTACGTGCGCGACGTATTCGTCGAAGCCGAATCGTCCGGCCGTCAGCGGGATGTCGCGCGGGTTGTGCCAATCGGTGATGTACACGTCATGGTCGGCCAGCATCGTATGCACGGTGCCGCGCAATAGCGTCGCGAAATGCCCGGACATAGGCGCGACGATCAGCACGCGCGGCTGGCGCGCAACCGGCAGCGCCTTGCGGAAATGCAGCAGCGTGCCGAACGGTGTGGCCGCGGCGGCTTCCTCGACGATCGGCACCGTCTCGCCGTCGACGACGATCGACGCGATCCCGAACGGCGGACGCCGATGCGAGAACGCGCAGCATTCGAGCAGCTCGCACAGCGCGTCGAGCATGCGGCCGGTTGGCGTCGCGGTGGCGGGCGGCCACAGCGACATCGTCGCGCGGGCGGCGGCGGCCCATGCGCGCGCCGGGCGCGTGCATTCGGCAGACCATTGATAGAACGGATAGGCAAGCAGATTCATGGCCGTCACTCGTTGTGCCGCGTTGCATGGAACGAGGCAAGCCATGTGCCAGCCCGCGGCTGGCACGCGCGTTGCACGCGGTTCGGGAACGCTGCGATGCAGGCAGCACGCGACAACCGGCAGCCGCACGCGATGCGTGGCCGAGCCGGTCTCGCGTGCGGTAGGTGACGCAACCGCGTGCGGAGCTGCGCCAGTTCGGCGAATGCGCGGCACCGGCATGGTGCGGGTGATGCCGCGTGGCGTCCGTTTCGGTGCAGGGGCACGAACGGCTTTGAACAGGGGAGCGACATGGAAGTCACCGGACAGACGACGTTGACCATCAGCAGCCGCAATTACTCGTCGTGGTCGATGCGCGGCTGGCTGCTCGCGAAGCTGAGCGGGCTCACGTTCGAGACGGTGAGCGTGCCGATCGATGCCGCATCACGTGCGGAGTTGCTGCTGCTGTCACCGTCGATTCTCGTGCCATGCCTGACACACGACGGCAACACGGTGTGGGACACGCTCGCAATCGCCGAATACCTGAACGAAATCCGGCCGCAGGCGCGGCTGTTGCCTGAGGACCGGCAAGCCCGCGCGCATTGCCGGTCGATCTGCGGCGAGATGCATTCCGGTTTCAGCGCGTTGCGATCCGCATTGCCGATGAACCTGCGCGCGCATTTCCCCGGCTTCCGGATCTGGTCGCGCGCGCAGCACGACATCCAGCGGATCGTGACGATCTGGCGCGAGTGTCTGGCCGCATACGGCGGCCCCTGGCTGTTCGGTGCGGAGATCGGCATCGCCGATGCAATGTATGCGCCGGTCGTCACGCGCTTTCTCACCTACGACGTGAAGCTGGAGCCCGATATCGCCGAGTACTGCATGCAGGTGCTCGCGCATCCGTTCGTGACCGAGTGGATCGATGCGGCGAAGGCGGAGCACGAAGACATCGACGAACTCGACATGGAGTTCTGACGCGCAGGATCACGTGCGCCGCACACGTCGTAACGCATGACGCGTCCAAATATCGGACGAATGGCGTTTGACCAAAGCGCGCTTAAATCGGACGAATCGACGCACGGCGTGAGGCCCCGTGCGGCGGGCCTCGCACGCAATCGGGGTAAACATCGCGGGCGCGGTGCCGATAACGCAGGTCCAGTGACCGCAAGAGAAACACGTGAAACCGTTCGTCATGCTTGTCTTTGCCGCTGCGCTCGTCATGTCAGCCGGCTGCGCCCAACTTCAACCCGGACGCCAGGATGCGAATGCGCACACCGACGCACCTTCCGCGTCGACGTCGCTCGTCGATTTCGTCATACCAGCCGATGCGCTTGGCGCACGCGATCCTCAACTGACCGCGTTGCTCGCGAAAGTCGGCGCGCTGGCATCGAAGCAGACGCAACCGATGACGATACGCGTGGCCGCGTTGCCGCAGGATTTCGGCTACCTGAACCAGTCGATCCGACGTGGCATCGCGACGCCGCGTGTCGCATCGGTGCGCGTCGAGAACGTCGCGGCCGGCAGTTGCCGGCCGTACAGCGTCCAGGTCGGACCGACCCAATAACAGGAGATCCCGCGATGCTACGACTGTCGATCTGCGCCGCCATGCTCGTGTGCGGCGCCGCGTTTGCGGCACCACCCGGCGACGGCGCGCCGTTTGCCCCTGCCGCATCCAATCAGGTGTTTCCGCCGCTGCCGCCGTTCGCGTCGCTGCCGCCGGGAGCGGGCGGCGACGATGAGGGACAGGCACCCGCGCCGGCGGGTGGGCGTCACGCGAAGAAGCTGCGCCACGCACCGTCCGCGAAGAAGGCGCCGGAATTTCAGGTGCGTCTCGTCGTGACCGACGAGTCGCGCGCGGCGCTCGCCGCCGAAGACAAGAAGCTCGACGACGCGCTGGCGAAAAGCACGCACGAGCGGCGCACGACGGGGGCCGGTGCAGCTTCGCTGGCGATGACGCCATGAACCCGCGGCATCGAAGCGGCGGATACGTGACGGCCCGCACCGGGGTCGCCTCGATGCAACGACGCTGCACGCCATGGCTGTGGTTTGCGATGTTGTTGTTGAGCGCACTCTTCGTCGCGCCGGCGCGTGCGGACGACGCCGTGCCCGGCAGCGAATGCTTCGAGCGCGCGGCCGGCTATCAGGGCGTCAACCCGCAGATCCTGCGCGCGATCGCCTGGTACGAATCGAAGGGCAATCCGGCTGCCGTGCATCGCAACGCGGACGGCAGCATCGACGTCGGCCAGACCCAGATCAACTCGGTGCACTTCGGCGAACTGCGCCGCTACGGTGTACCGCCGGGCGCGCTGAAGGACGCCTGCGTGAACATCTACGTCGCGGCCTGGATGCTGAAACGCAAGATGGTCCGCTACGGGAACACCTGGCAGGCGATCGGCGCCTATCACTCGGAAACGCCGCGCTATCGGGACGAATATGCGCGAAACATCCACGCGGTGCTCGTGTCGTGGGGCTTGCACGAGTGAGCCGATTTTTTGTGCGCATTGAAGGCCGAAAGTAAGGATCGCGGCGGGCCCGGCCGATTCGAGGAACGTGCCGCAGCCTGTCGTTTTCCCGAATGCATCAAGCCGTTTCCGCAGCGCAAACGTTTTGCATCAAATTCTGCTCACTTGACCCCTGCGACGAGGTTAAAGAACTCCACTGCGCGTGTCGTAAACGGGAGCACGGGGAACGGCGGCGATGATCGCGCATGCAGCGCGACGCGCCGCCGCACAAGAAAGCAAGCGCAGCAGGGGAATCGACTTGAATCGTCAGCAATCGTGGACGCGTACGGCGGCGCCCGGAGAAATCATTTACTCCGAGGGCTTTGCGGGTGAGCCCGTCATCTTCTTGATCACCGACGGCAAGGTCGAGCTGTCCACGCGATGCGACGACAAGCGCGTCGTCGTCGCGACGCTCGGCCGCGGCGAGTTCTTCGGTGAATCGGCGTTGCTCGCGGCCGAGCCGCGTGCCCATACCGCGAAGGCGCTTTCATTCTGTCAGCTGACGGTCGTGCCGGCCGGCATGCTCGACGAGGAAATCGAGCGCGTGTCGGCGCTGCTGCGCCACATCGTGCGAACGATGATCCGCCGCGTGAAGCGCAAGGACGACCAGCTTGCCACCTACACGCATGCAGACTTCATGCCGGGCGTGCTGTCGTATGCGCATGTGCTGGCGCTGATGGCGGGCGCCGAAGCGCGCGATGGCGGCGACGCTTGGGCGCGCCGGCCGATGCAGGCCCATGCGGCCGAAACCTCGGTGCCGCTCGCCGAAGTGATCCGCAAATGCCGCGCGATTGCCGGCCACTCGCGGCCGCACGTGCTCGCGATGCTGCGACGCATGGAGAAGCTCAATCTCGTCACGATCGAAGCGGCGCAGGCGGACCATGCGGGCGGTGCGGTCGACTATGCGGCGTCGTCGGATGCGCGCCAGGTCGTCACGTTCGACGCCGCGCGCGTGATCGATCGCGCGCAGCAGGTGGCCGATCACGATCTCGACCTGTCGATCAACAGTGAACTCGAACTCATCGAGCTCGCCGATCTCGAAGCGCTGATCGGCGTCGAGAAGACGATGCTGCTCAACAAGCTGTCGAACGGCGAGATTGCCGACGAGTTGTTTGCGTTCCGCAAGTCGAAGGTCCTCAGTTACGTCGAACAGAAGGGGGTGACGTACTTCTCGCGGCGCAACGCGCGACGCGGCGACGTGCGCTCGCTGGAGGATCTCGTGTCGATCGACCAGCGCACGCTGTTCGACGTCATCAGCGCGTTCGATACCTACGATCTCGCGAAGCTGATCGCGAATCTCGACGATCGCGCGGTGGCCGACAAGCTGTTCTCCGTGATGACCGAGGCGCGGCGCAACGAGGTGTCGTGGGTGATGCGCCGCGAGCTCAAGCTCGACCCGATCGAGATCGAGGACATCGAGCGGCGCGTGCTGGATGCCGTTCGCGCGGCGAAGGCGCCGGCGGCGGGCACCGTGCCTGTCGCGTCGGCATCGGATGCATGACAAGGGGGCGCGTATGGATCTGTTGACCCTGGCCGGTGTGGTGTTGGGCGGCGCGGCGATCGTGTTCGGTTTCGCGCTGGAAGGCGGGCATTTCTCGATGCTGTTCCAGTTCGAGGCGCTCGTGATCGTGCTCGGCGGCACGCTCGGCGCGGTGATGATCCAGAACACGTGGGCGCGCTTCTTCGATGCGGTGAAGCAGTTGCGGCTCGCGTTCGTCCGTGCGCGCGAAGTCGATCGCAAGAACCTGTCCGACCTGCTCGAATGGGGCGACCGCGCGAAGCTCGACGGGTTGCTCGCGTTCGAATCGATGGACGTGAGCGGCATCCATCCGTTCGCGCGCCGCGGGCTCGAACTGCTGGCGAATGGTGTGTCGACCGCCGTGCTCGAAGACGCGTTGCAACGCGAACTCGATGCCTACGAACGCAGCCGCCTCGCCGCTGCGCGCGTGTGGCAGCAGGCCGGTGGGTATGCGCCGACGTTCGGCATTCTCGGGTCGGTGCTCGGGCTCGTGCAGGTGACGAGCCATATTCTCGAACCGGCGCAGCTCGGGCCGGGCATCGCGGTCGCGTTCATCGCGACGCTGTACGGGCTGGCGTTTGCCAACCTCGTGTTCCTGCCGCTATACGGCAAGCTGCGCGCGCAGATCGACAGCGAGCTGCGGTTTCGCAAGCTGTATCTCGACGGATTGCTGGCGATATCGCGCAAGGAATCGCCGCATACGATCGAGACGCGCCTGACCGGTGACGTGCGCGGGCGCGCGGTCGAATCGCTCGCGTGATGCGCGTGTGTCGTACGACGAACCCGGATTTCCCACAGCATGACTGCTCGAACTGACGGTGCATCCGCCGCCGATCGCGACGACGACGAACTCGAAGGCGCGCAATCCGGCCGCTGGCTGATTTCGTACGCGGATCTCATCACGACGCTGATGGTGCTGTTTCTCGCGTTGTACGTGCTCCAGCTCGCGAAATACAACGCGCTCGATGCGCGGTACCAGACGCTCGCGCGGCATGCTGAAAGCGCGGCGAGTGTATCCGCTGCTTCTGCCGCTGCCGTGACGCCTGAGCACGCACCGCCCTGGCTCGCGTTGCTCGATTCGTTGAAGTCGAACGGCCGGATCTCGCTCGTGAAAGCGCCGCATGGCGTCGAGATCGGCATCGACGCGAAGATCCTGTTCAATGTCGGCGATGCGCGCCTGTTGCCCGATTCGTCGCCGGTGCTGAACCAGATCGCGCAGGCACTGAGCGATCACGCGACCGGCGACATTCTCGTCGAAGGGCATACCGACAGCGTGCCGATCGCGAACGCGAAATACGAATCGAACTGGGAGCTGTCGTCGGCGCGCGCGGGGAGTGTCGTGCGCTACCTGACCGAGCGCGGTGTCGCCCCGCACCGGCTCGCGGCGATCGGGCGGGCCGATACACAGCCGCTCGTCGCGGGCGACGATGCGGCTGCGCGGGCGCGAAACCGGCGTGTCACGATCTTCGTTGCATACTGATTTGCGCTGAATTTTCGTTGTTCGCGCATCTATAAGCGGCCGCATATGTCCGCCTGACAACAACATAACGAATCTCGCATGATGAGCATGTGAATTCAGCGATGCGGTTCTGCGCGTGCATGCCGATAACCCAATCTGGCTCAGACCGAGCGGTTATCGAGGGTTCCCCATGCATTTCTGGCGCAAGCTTTCTATACAGAACAAGCTGATTCTCAGCATGACGAGTTGCCTGCTCGTGTTCGTCGCGATCTCGAGCGGACTCAGCATCCGTCTGATCGGCAACGCGGTGCGCGATCGCGTCGTCCGCGAAGAACTGCCGACGGCCGTGAACGGCATCCGCGCCGACGTGCAGCGGCAGATGGCCGGGCCGATCGCCGCGTCGCGGATTCTCGCGCGCGATGCGTTCCTGCTGCAATGGGAAGCCGACGGCGAACCCGACGCCGGCACGCGCAACTGGATCCAGCTCGCGAAGAACGTGAAGGACGAGCAGAAGGCCGCGTCGGTGCAGTGGGTGTCCGTGAAGAGCGGCAACTACTATAACGAAGCGGGCCTGCAGCGGAAGGTGACCGACAAGGATCAGTGGCTGACCGGCTTCCTGTCGTCCGGCAAGGCGTTCGACGTGAACATGGACCGCGAGGTGACGGTCGGCGGCTACATGATGTTCATCAACAGCCGTGTCGAGCTTGATGGTGTGCCGATCGGTGCGGCCAGCATGAGCTTGTCCGTCGATGCGCTCGCGAAGGGGATTGCTGCTTATCGGATCGGGGAGACCGGGTTCGCGTATCTCGTGCGTCCCGATGGCGCAATCATGATGCATCGCGATACGGCGCTGATCGACGGCAAGCATTTCATGAAGGACCAGCAGGGGTTGCCGGGGGATGCGTCGTCGACGCTGTTGGCCGGCCAGCCGTATGCGTATCTGAGCTACAACGGTGATGGCGGCGCGCGCTTCATCGCGACGTCGTTCATTCCGGAGTTGAACGCGTATGTGGTCGTCGAGGTGCCGCAGGCTGAATTGCTCGGGCCTGTGACGCGTGCGATTCGTAGCGCGGCGCTGGTTGCGGCTGTGGTGGGGCTTGGTGTTGCACTGCTCGTGATCTGGCTGGTGGGCCGCGCGATTGCTGCGCCGATCCGCCGCGCGGCGACGCTGCTGTCGGAGATCGCCAGCGGCCAGGGCGACCTGACGCGCCGGATGACGGTCGAGAGCCAGGACGAGATCGGGCAGTTGTCGGATGCGTTCAACCGGTTTGTGTCGTCGCTGTCGACGCTGGTGCACAGCATTCGCGCGGCTTCCTCGTCGATTGCGACCGGGTCGGCGCAGATTGCGACGGGGAATGCGGATCTCAGCGAACGCACCGAAGGACAGTCGAGCAACCTGGAGCGCACGGCTTCGTCGATGGAAGAGATCACGGCCGTGGTGCGGAACAACACCGAAACGGCGACGACGGCCGCGAAGATGATCAACGGCGCTTCCGATACGGCGGCGCGCGGCGGGCAGGTGGTGGGTGAGGTTGTGACCACGATGCAGGAGATCAGCGACGCATCGCAGCGGATCTCCGAGATCATCGTGATGATCGACAGTATTTCGTTTCAGACGAACATTCTTGCTTTGAACGCGGCTGTGGAGGCTGCGCGGGCAGGGGAGCAGGGACGCGGGTTTGCGGTGGTGGCCTCGGAAGTGCGGAATCTGGCGCAGCGCAGCGCGCAGGCGGCGAAGGAGATCAAGGTGCTGATCGAGCATAGCGCGGGCACGGTGAATACTGGGTCGCGGTTGGTGAGTGAGGCCGGGAAGGTGATGCGTGATGTCGTGTCGCAGGTTCAAGGCGTGAGCGCGATGATGAGCGAGATTGCTGAGGCGAGCCTGGAGCAGAGCGCCGGTATCGACCAGATCGGGGACGCGGTGCAGTCGCTCGATCAGATGACGCAGCAGAATGCGGCGCTGGTGGAAGAAAGCGCGGCGGCCGCGGCGAGCTTGAAGCAGCAGGCGGCGGAATTGACCCGGTTGGTTTCGGCTTTTAAGGTGGATGAGTAAAGTCTGAATCGCGATTTAGAATAGGGCGTTTCTGAGGGACGGCTGCCGTGGGTTCACGGCAGCCGTTTTTGTATGTTGGTGCGGGATTCAGTGACGTCTATAAAAATGAAACGCATTTCCAAATGGAAGATCGGGGTGGGGGCGGTGGTGCTCGTCGCGGTGGCGGCTGCGGTGGGGGCGAAGGTGATTGCGTCGCCTACCGATTCTTATCTCGCCTATCGGAAGAAAGCCGTCGACGCGGTTACAGCAGCGCGGATGGAAGATCAGGCGGATCTGGACAAGAAATACACGGCCGAGGTGAATGCACGGCTGGTTAAGCTTGTCGGGACGGTCAGGGCGAGAGGCTTTTCCGCGAAGGCGGGGAGTACCGTGGAGACCCTCTACATCGACAACGGGATGACGCCCGGGCCGGATGGACTGCTCTTGAAGTCGAATGACGGGAAGGTGAATCTCGTTGCGACGACGGTTCCGCTTTTGAAGGCTTGGGCTGCGACGGCGGATGCGGGGATCAAGTCCACGGACGATGTTGCCGTTATCTTCGATAACGAGACGTTTTACACCGACGTACTCGGTGGCGACGCTGCGGAGTTTCTGTTTGCCGAAGTGCCGGTGAAGCGGAAACCGACTGATGCAGTGGTGAAGGCGTTGCTGCTGGGTGACAGCCAGGACGGGATGCCGGACGGGCCGAATACGTTGATGGTGTCGATCAAGCAGGGCGCACGGGTTTATCTCATGTGGCGGGATGCGACGTTGCCCACGATTGTCGCTTGCAGTGCGGGGCACGTGGCTGAGGAACAGCGGCCAGCCTGTTTCGCGCAGCAATTGCCCAAGCAGAGGCGTTTTGCACGGTTTGTGTCCGAAGCGCAAGCGATGGTCGATGCGGTTGTTCAATAGGAGGCAATTGTCATTATCGTCGTTGAGTCGGGCGATATCACGAGGCGATCGGATTTGCCCGCGTTTTGAGAGGTTCGACAGTACCGAAGACATCGCTGACAATCAGCGACTGAAGACCAGGCCGCAGTAGATGTCGCATATGGCTTCGTCACCAGGTACTTCAATTTCTGTTTTGCCCAGCTTCGTCTGCCATGACTATCGCTTTCGAGTCCCCTGACCAGCCCGATGTGATCGCACTCATCGCCGATCTGGATGCGTACCAGGACACCCTGTATTCGCCTGAAAGTCGGCACGCTCTGGATATCGCGTCGCTGAAGCAATCCAATGTGCTGTTTGCCGTTGCCCGGGACGGCGAGGGTAAGGCAATCGGGTGCGGGGCGATTGTCCTCAACCCTGAATTCGGCGAGTTGAAGCGGATGTATGTCAGCACGCGCGGGCGTGGGCAAGGTGTCGCGAGGAAACTCATCAGCGTGCTCGAGGCACGGGCACTCGACCTGGGTTGCAAGTTGCTCACGCTTGAAACTGGACCATATCAAAATGAGGCGCTGGCTTTGTATGCGTCTACCGGATATCAGTGTCGGGGTTACGTGGACGATTCGTTGAGTGTTTTCACGGGGTGGTCGGAGTCTTTGTTCGAGGATAAGCATCTACAAACGGCAGGAGGAAGGGCGTGAGCACTTTGCACCCATGGGAACGCCGAATCTTCATCGACACGGAATTCACGGACATTGCAGCACCGCGCTTGATAAGCATAGCCATGGTCGCTGAGGACGGGCCTGAGTTCTGTACGGAGCAAGCGCACGTAGATGGGAACACCTGCAGCGCGTTTGTTCTGGACAGTATGTTGCCCCAACTTGGGGCGGATCCGACGCGAGTCATGGAGCAAACAGTGTTGCGCGAAGCGGCACGAATCTGGATGTCAACGTTCACCCGACTAAAGCAGAGACCGGTGATTTGTTACGATCATCCCGTTGGCCTGCAGTTGTTGTGGGAGCTACTCGGCGAACGAACGGTTGGCTGGAAAGTAAAGCTCATCAGTTCAAGAATTGATTCCGTCACGTGGGAAGAATAATTTTTAGTGCACGGTGGTCGCCACAACGCTCTTCATGACACACGTGCAAACCGGGCTGCATGCCAATAGCGTAGGAGCGCGAATATTTGCGCCCGCGTGTTGTTGAGCCCCAGTGATGAGAGACCACACAATGGCCGAACTCTAAGGCGCTAATTCGTTTCAAACAAGTAAATTCAAATTATGCGAGGGCAAGGGTACGCTCGACCGTCTTTCCAAACTCGGCTATCCGGGATTGCACAATCCGCGCCTCGAAATCAAGTCGGCGCTCAATCCGGCGTCTATCATGAGCAGCCAGGATACGCGTGTTCACTACGTTCTTGGCGACGGTGACAACGCATTGCAACTTCCGGACACGTATAACGGACTTGGTTTCAAAAACCTTATCTATATGGTTGTTGAAATCCTTGATCTTCATGCCAGGTGGGTTGCGGACAAGGAGCAGCGCGCACCACTCCATCTGATTTTTATCGAGGAGCCCGAGGCCCATCTGCACGTGCAGTTGCAACAGGTGTTCATCCGCAATGTGCTCGAACTTGTCAAGGCCAGCACAGAAGACGGAAGTGCGTTTCAGAGCCAGCTGGTCGTGACGACACATTCTTCCCACATCCTCTACGAGCGTGGCTTTAAGCCGATCAGGTACTTCCGTCGACAAACGCTGCCCGACGGACAGTCCACCAAGGTCCTCAACCTCTCTGCTTTTTACGACCAGAATCCAGATGAACGTGAGTTCCTTCAGCGATATCTGAAGCTGACCCATTGCGATCTCTTTTTCGCGGACGCCGCCATTCTGGTTGAGGGGAATGTCGAGCGACTCCTGTTGCCCGTGATGATCGAGAAAGAAGCGGACTCCCTGCGCTCAGCCTGTCTATCCATTCTTGAGGTTGGTGGAGCGTTCGGGCACCGATTTAAGTCGCTTATCGAATTTCTTGGATTGATCACTCTCGTCATAACTGATCTGGACAGTGTATCCGTTGCCGCTGTCGCAGCCGCCCCTGGTGAGGCCAACGCGGAAGCTGCGGATGAGGAGGACGACGGGACCGAATTTGAGGTGCCAAACGACATGCCCGGCCAACCTGCCGTAAAGAAGTCCGGCTCTGCCTGCCTTCCATCGGATCCGGGAGCGCTCACATCGAACCAGACGTTAATACAGTGGCTTCCCGCAAAACAAACTGTCGCCGAGTTGCTTGCCGCAACCGAAGACGAAAAAATGAAGCGGGCCGAGGGTGGAAAAGGCCCCCAAGTACGGGTGGCCTATCAGGTGCCGACTGACGTGACGTGGAACGGCACGAACGTGAACCTTTGCGGGCGCACGCTGGAGGAGGCGTTCGGCCTTGAAAATGCGGCATGGTGCCAGGACGTCGCCCAGCGTCATCTCGGCCTGAAGCTGAAAAGCGCTCCTGTCACACCGGACGCTCTTGCTGAAGGACTTCACAAGCGCGTCGGAGGGAAATCGTTCGACAAGACGAAGTTCGCGCTTGGAGTCCTTACCGAACTTCCGTCGAACTGGACAGTGCCGCTCTATATCAGGCAGGGTCTTCACTGGTTGTCCAGCGTCGTGAGCCTGGAGATACCCGCACCGTTACCAGAGACGACCGAGCCCGCTGCAGCCGCTGCAGCTGATCCCGAGCCAACGCCCGCAGGAGCACCAGCATGACTAGCCGCGCCAATCAACGAGATACGAATGCGGATGTCGAACTCTACCAATGCCTGAATGCAACGCCGCCGCGCAGCTTTATGATGATCGCGGGCGCCGGGTCAGGCAAGACGACGTCGCTGATCAAAGGGCTCACAGAGATCCTCCGCAGCCACGGCGAACGGCTAAATCTCCGCCGACAGAAAGTCGCCTGCATCACGTATACCGAAATTGCAGCAGGCGAAATCTGGGCTGATGTTGGAAACAATCCGCTCGTGCACGTAACCAGCGCGAGCTTTCACGATCTTCCCCCGCTGCAACACATATTCGACGCGCTCGCCCTGACCAGCCACCACCCCAATATCCTCGAGCGGATTCCCATCGAGCACGACCAGATCCGCGATCGCTTCCGCCGCCACGACCCCAAGCTGCCCCTGCATGTTGACGATCTCCGCCGCCACGGTCGTCGCTGACCTGAGCGCTTCCAGATTCCCCAGCACCTCCGCCCGAATCCGAAACTCTCCGCTTTGAAATGCGTGCATTTCCCCGAGCAGATCCGACCCGAACCCCATCTTCACGCCGGCGTTCGCATAGATTTCCAGCGATTCGCGTCCTTTCTGCTGAACGGAAGCGACCTTCGCCACCGATTCGGGCGGCATCCCGAACTCCGCGCCGTGTTTGGCAAGCGCGTCATAAGTGACAAGCGTGGGCACCACAAACGCGCCACGCTCATGCATCAGTTTTGCCGCCGCCTCATCCACGAGATTCCCATGCTCGATCGTCCTAACCCCACAGCGCACCGCCCGCGCAATCGCCCGCCCCGTATACGCATGCGCCATCACGTAAGTATTCGCGGCCTCGGCTTCATCCACGATCGCCCGAATCTCATCCTCCGAATACTGAGTGTTCGCAATCGGGTCGGTTGGCGAAGCCACACCACCTGACGCCATGATCTTGATCTGCGTCGCGCCTTTCTGAATTTCTTCACGTACCGCGAGCCGCACACCTTCGACCCCGTCCACCACCCGAGCAATCGCCCCTGTCCTGAAACAGCACGAGCAAGGCTCCAGCAAGTCCCCACGAGGCCGAAAGTCCCCATGCCCGCCGGTCTGCGACAACGCCTTTCCCGACGGAAAAATCCGCGGCCCCGACACCAGCCCGGTCTCGACCGCCTGCATCAAACTCCAGTCCGCGCCGCCTGCATCACGCACGCTGGTAAAACCGCGCGCCAACATCGCATCAAGAATCGGCAACGATCGAATCGCCGCAAGAATATTCGGCTGCGTCGCATTCGCGCCCAGATTCGCATTCGACGCCAGCACATGCACATGGCAATCGATGAACCCCGGCATCACGGTCTTGCCGCGCACGTCGATCACCTGCGCATTCGGAAAATCCACCGGCCGATCGGTGACTTCGACAATCCGGTCGCCGTCGATCACGACATGATGATGGTCGAGCAGCACGCCCCGTTCGAGATCGAGTACGTTGCCGCCTTGAAGCACGGTAATGGTCATGGAGAGAGATCCTTATCGATTGACGGAAGCGGCACGCTTGGCGTCCTTCACGAAGCGCGTGCCGATGAAGCTGACGGCCGCCGCGAGCGTCACGTAGAAAGCCGGCGCCATGTTGCTGCCGGTGCGGGCGATGAGCCACGTGATCAGGAACGGCGCGAAGCCGCCGAAGATCGTGACCGCGAAGTTGTACGCGACGGACAGCCCGGTCGACAGCACCTTGGTCGGGAACAGTTCGGCGAACGCCGCGAGGATCGGCCCGGTGTAGATCGCGATCAGCACGCCGAACACGGCCTGGAACACGATTAGCGACGTGAACCCCGGCGCATGGTTGATCCACGCGAACATCGGCCACGCGAGCACGAAGATGGCCAGCGCCGATCCGGACAGGAACACGCGCCGTCCCCACACGTCGGCGAGCCGGCCGACGATCGGCGAGCAGCACATGATCATCAGCCCGCCGACCATACCGGCAGCGAAGCCGGTGGATTGCGGCAGATGCAGCGTGCGCACGGAATAGGTCGGCATGTAGAACAGCAGCACGTAGGTGCAGACGGTCCACAGAATGACCATCGAAAAGCTCGCGAACGTCTCGCGCGGGTAGGTGGACAGCACTTCCTTCAGCGGCGAGCTCTCTTTCGCCTGCGCTTCGACGGCACTGAATGCGGGCGTCTCGTCGATATGGCTGCGGATGAAGTAGCCGACGGGCCCGACGATGATCCCGAGCAGGAACGGCAGCCGCCAGCCCCAGCTATGCAGCGCCTGCGCGTCGAGCGACGTCGTGACGAAGGTGCCGGTCGCGGCGCCGAGCAGCACCGCGAAGCCGATGCTCGACTGGATCCAGCTCGAGTAGTACGCGCGCTTCTCCGGCGGCGCGTATTCGGTGAGGAACGCGGTGGCGCCGCCCATCTCGCCGCCGGCCGAGAAACCTTGGAGCAGCCGCGCGACGACGATCAGCAGCGGCGCGGCGATGCCGGCCTGTTCGTAGGTCGGCGCGAGCCCGATGAGCGCGGTGCCGGCTGCCATCATGAGGATGGTGAGCGACAGCGCGGCCTTGCGCCCGACCTTGTCGGCGTAGACGCCGAGCACGATGCCGCCGACGGGCCGCATGAAGAAGCCGACGCCGAACGTCGCGACGGTCAGCAGCACGGAGGTCAGTTCGTTGCCGGTCGGAAAGAACAGTTTCGCGATGATGACCGCGAAGAAGCTGTAGACGGTGAAATCGAACCATTCGAGACCGTTGCCGATCACGGTCGCGACGATGGCGCGGCGGCGCTGCTGCACCGCCGCATCGACGGCAGGCGCGGCGCGCGGGGAAAGCGTTCCTTGCATGGTCTCTTCCTTTGCCAGAAGACGGGACGGGCGCCCCGCGTGAACCCCATGCTAAGGACAGCGCGATTTTTTTCTGAAACGAAAGATTCGCATGCACGCATGCGCTGGACGCATGCATTGCGTTCCGGATGGGTCAGGGCGCCGTCTGCCGCTCCGCCTGTTCGAACAGCCAGCGGGTGAACAGGCGTGCCGCGTGGTTCTGCGCGCGGTCGTTGGGCGAGATCACGTAGTAGCCGCCGCCGTGGCTCGCGGATGCGTCGGTCACGCGCACGAGCAGCCCGGCCTCGATGCATGCGTCGATCATGTAGCGCCAGCCGAGCGATATGCCCTGGCCGAGGATGGTCATCTGCACGATCTGCGGATACGAGTTGATGGTGATGTCTTGCGGCCGCGCCTTCTGCCGGTCGATGTCGTTCTGGTCGAACCATTCGGACCACGACATCCACTGACGCTGCCCGTCCTCGAGGCGCAGCAGCGTCTCGTTCGCGAGATCGGCCGCGTCGAGCGTGCGGCCGGCCAGGTAACCCGGCGCGCAGACGGGAAACACTTCCTCGTCGAACAGACGTCGCGCGGTGTATTCGGCGGGCGCCTGCTGGCGCACGTAGTAGACGCCCACGTCGAACTCCGCCGGCGACATCGACGCGAGCCCGTCGCGCACGATCAGCCGCAGCTTGATGTCGGGATACGCGGCGCGAAACTCGGGCAGGCGCGGCGTGAGCCACAGCAGCGCCACGCCGGACGAGCACGCGATCGTCAGTTCGAGATCGCCGTAGGGCTTCATCACGTCGTGCGTGGCTTCCGCGCATTGCGTGAGGAGACGGTGCACCTGCTCTGCGTATTGCTCGCCGGCGATCGTCAGCCGCAGCGAACGATGTTCGCGCACGAACAGCGAGCGGCCGAGGAATTCCTCGAGCTGCTGGATCTGCCGGCTGATGGCGCTTTGGGTCAGGTGCAGCTCGGCGGCCGCGCGCGTGAAGCTCGCATGCCGCACGGCGGCTTCGAACGCGACGAGGCACTGAAGGGGCGGCAGGGGCGTGATGCGCATGGCGGGTGTGAAGGTCTCGTGACTCGCGACATCATAAGCGCGGATCGAAAGGAAATCACAAGCTTGCGCATGGGGGAAAGCCCGACGCGTCCGATGCGTAATACAGATTTACAAAGTCCGGGCGATGCGGCGTCAACATGGGGCAGGGACGGGACGTTCACTACTGCAGCAACAATCCTTTTCACGACAAGACGGAAGAACTGCACTCATGAAACTCAAATCCATCCCCGTGATTCTGTGCGCCGCATTGATGGCGAATGCCGCGTTCGCCGACGAGCTTCACAACAAGGCGATGGCCGCCACGCACGATCTTCAGCGGTCCATCGAGGAAATGCACGTGATCCAGCAGGAACATGGCGGCGAGTTCGGCGGCCACATGGCGCGTGCGGAGCAACTGGCCCGGCAAGCCGAGCAGGAGCGTAATGCCGCGCTCGAGTACTACCGCGCGCGACATCCGGGTTGGCAGTAACCCCTGGCCGCCACACATCGCAACGACGTTTGGATGATCCATCATGAAATCTAAAACCTGTTACACCCTGGTCGCGTCGCTGCTGCTTGGCGCGTCGCTGTCCGGCTGCGTGGTGGCGCCGGCTGAACCGCCGGCAGTCGCTCCCGCCGGCGTCGTCTACGTTGCGCCGGTCGGCGTGATGCCGGCTCCCGGCTATTCGTGGCGCTATCACCCGCACTATGGGTGGGGATGGTGGCATCCGCACTACGGCTGGCACCGCGGCTGGCGTTGATGGGTGACCGTGCGCGGGAAGGCCCGCGCATCGATCGCGAGCGCAAGCGCAGGGTGCTCGCGATTTAAAATGACGCGCTTCTGAGTGACGGCTGCCGTGGGTTCACGGCAGCCGTTTTACCTATCGGCACAGGATTCGGTGACGTCCATAAAAATGAAGCGCATGTCCGGGTGGAAGATCGGGGCGGGGGCCGTGGTGCTGCTTGCGGTCATTGCAGGGGTGGCGGTGAAGATGAGTGAGTCGCCGACCGATGCTTACCTTGCATATCGAAAGCGGGCGGTCGAGGCGATCGACGCGGCGCAAACGGACGACAAGACGGATCTGGACAAGAAATACACACCCGAGGTGAATGCACGGTTGGCCCGGCTGGTCGGGACGGTCAAGGCGAAAGGGTTTTCCTCGAAGGTCGGGAGTACCGTCTATGGCCTCTACATCGACAACGGGACGACGCCCGGGCCGGACGGGCTGCTCTTGAAGTCGGATGACGGGAAGGTGAGTCTCATCGTGACGACGGTTCCGCTTGTGAAAGCCTGGGCGGCGACGGCCAATGCGGGAATCAAGTCGCCGGACGATATTCCGGCCATCTTCGATAGCGAGACGTTTTACACCGAATTGCTCGGTGACGACGCCATGGAGTTTCGGTTCGCCAAATTGCCGGTGAAGCGGAAGCCGGCCGATGCGGTGGTAAGGGCGCTGTTGCTGGGTGACAGCCAGGACGGGATGCCGGATGGGCCGAACATGCTGGCGGTGTCGATTCGGCAAGGTGACCGGGTTTATATCCTGTCGCGGGCGGTGACGTTGCCGAAGATTGCCGCGTGCAGCGAGGGGCGCATGTCCGAAGAACAGCGGCCGGCTTGTTACGCGCAGCAAGTGCCCAGACAGCAGCGCTATGCGCGATTCGTGTCGGAAGCACAGGCGATGGTCGATGCCGTTGTTCAATAGGATGCAATTGTCCTGGAACCGATGCGCCCGCATCGATAGAGACGAAGTGAAACCCGAGTAACAAGCGGAAATACTCTGGCCGTCAACGACACCGCATATTGACCGTTGAGCATTGATCTGAAGGTAGCTGCAGCCCCTGAAAAAAGGAGTCTTGCCATGCTGCACATTGTCAAAGCGGTTGCTGTCGGTAGCGTGTTGATTTTGTCTTGTACCGTTGCGCAGCCCAATCCCGTCTTTTCCGATACCGGATACGCGGCGGACGCGTACGGTGCCTCCGATCACTATCCGTTGCCGGTGCCCGGCCACGCGAGAACGCAGCGGCAGTTCGTCGGCTATTACAGCCATTTCGACCAGGTTCGCATGGCCGATCCCATTTCCCGGGCCGGTGCGCCATCGATACTGAAGTCGTCCGAGCACGAGCTGGCGCTGAATTACCCATATGGCGGGCAGTATCGCAATCTCGACGATTATCTCGAGCGCAATCCGGTGACCGGTCTGCTGATCGCGCGCGGCGACACGATCCTGTACGAACACTATCGGTACGCCCGAACGGATTCCGATCGCTTCATGTCGCAATCGATGGCGAAGACGATCGTCGGCTTGTTGATCGGCATTGCAGTATCGGAAGGTGCGATTCACTCGATCGACGATCGCGCGGCGGTCTATGTGCCGGAACTGAAGGACAGTCCATACGGACAGACGTCGATCCGCGATCTGCTGCACATGTCTTCCGGCGTCCATTTCTTCGAAGATGACAATGCCGGCGACGATCGCGACAAATTCGGGCTTGCACTCTTCGATCCGCACGGACTGGGCGCCATCGACGCCGTCAGGCATTTCAACACGCGCGAACGCGCGCCCGGCACGCACTTCAGCTATGCGAGCATCGAAACGGAAGTGCTCGGACTGGTGTTGAGTCACGCAACCCGCATGAGCGTCGCGCAATACGCGAGCGAGCGCATCTGGCAGAAGATGGGCATGGAGTCGGATGCATCGTGGGGGCGCGATGCGACCGGACAGAACATCACCTATTGCTGTGTCAGTGCCACGCTGCGCGACTGGGCCCGGCTCGGCATGATGCTGGCCTATGACGGTCGATGGAACGGCCGGCAGATCGTTCCGCGGGACTGGGTGCTGCAGGCAACGACCGTTGCGCCTCGGGACGGCTTTCTGGCGCCGGGCAAGGCCCACCCGATTTTCGGATACGGGTATCAGGTCTGGCTGTTGCCGGGCGAGCGGCGCATGTTTGCATTGCAGGGGATGGACGGCCAAAGAATCATCGTCGACCCGAGCTCGAAGCTCGTGCTCGTACAGACCGCGGTGTGGACCAACGACCACGATCCGGGCATGAGGGAGATTTATGCGCTGTGGTATGCGCTTGTCGCCCAAGATGGCGACGCGGGTATCGCGCGTAATTGATCGGCCGCTGTCGGGAGCGCGGTCGATCGGTTGACCATGCAGCCGGTAGCGGGCAACCGCAGTCGCGCCGGTCGGCTGATTGCCGGGATTCGGCCGGCCGTACCGCGCCACGTTTATGTCGCCGAGCTGTCCGGGGCGCTTGGCGAGTATCAGGGCGAAACCTGCTGCCAACGTGGCATGAGCGGTTTGAAAGGAAATTGCAAAGCGGGAACGACAGAGCCCGCCACCGCATTCGTGCGAAGATTGACCGCCATGCGCGTCCGATCGCACCGCGCCGGACGCTCGCCCCATCTCCCTTCATCGCACCCAAACACCATGGACCGCTTCGAAAGCATGTCGGTGTTCGTCGAGATCGTCAGCACCGGCAGCCTGACCACCGCGGCCGAGCGGCTCGGTTTGTCGCCGAGCATGGTCGGCAAGCACCTGAACGCGCTTGAAGCACGCCTGGGCGTGAAGCTGCTTCACCGCACGACGCGGCGCCATCATCTGACCGAGGCTGGCGCGCTTTACCTGGAGCGTTGTCGCGACATCCTCGATCGGGTCGAGACCGCCGACGATGCCGCATCGACGCTCGGTAGCGATCCGTCCGGCCATCTTCGCATCGCCGCACCGATTTCATTTGGCGTCACGCAGCTCGCGCCTGCCGTTGCCGCTTTTCTCGTGCAATACCCACGCGTCGACATCGAGCTCGTATTGACCGATGCGGCAGTCGATCCGGTCGGCGACGGCATCGATCTCGCGTTTCGCGTCGGGCCGTTGGCCGATTCGTCACTCGTCGCGCGACCGTTGCCGTCGTACTACCGGATGGTCGTATGCGCGTCGCCGGATTATCTGGCCCGCCACGGCACACCGGCCACGCCGCACGATCTGCTGAATCACGATTGCCTGGGCCATACGCGATGGGGGCCGCGTTACCGGTGGCGGTTCGACGGGCCGGACGGCGCAATCGAAGTGCCGGTCGCGTATCGATTGCGCGTCGACAGCGGCCCCGCGCTGCGCGAGGCCGCGCTGGCCGGCGGCGGCGTGATCCTGCAGCCGTTCGGCCTCGTCAAGGCCGACCTCGAAGCCGGCCGCCTGCATCGGCTGCTGTCCGCGTACGAATCGCGCGGCCGCGATTTTTACCTGCTCTACGCGCGCGATGCCGGCGCACCGGCCAAACTCCGCGCGTTCATCGCGTTTGCGCTGGATCATTTCGCGGCTGCGGACCCGGCGCATTGAATCCGTCGGCATCGGGCAGGGCGGCGAACACTTCCGCCACGACGCCCAGCGCGTTGTTCACGGCCGCACCGCCGGCATAGAACATCGTCTGCAGGATCGTCTCGACGATCTGCTCGCGTGTTGCGCCCGCAACCAGCGCGGCTTCGACGTGCGCACGCAACTGCGGCAACGCGTAGCCGAGCGTCACGCAGCAGGCGATCACGACCAGCTCGCGCGTCGCCAGGTCGAGCCCGGGCCGGTCCAGCACGCCGGCGAACGCCCATTGCATCGTCATCGTCAGGAAGTCGGGGCAGAGCGTTTCGCGCGACTGCGCAAGATCCTTGCCGCTGTGCGCGCCGTGCAGGCGCTCGAACAAGGCGAGACCGCGTGCATAGGTGTCGTCGCGGGGGAGAAGGGGCTGCGTCATCGTTGACCTCGTCGGGAAGCGCCGAAATGCCGGCGGACCAACGCAGTGTGGGGCGACGGGGCGCTTTGAAAAACGCCCGTTCGGTTGGATCATTTCGCACCGGGAGTGGGCAATGCGAGAGGGGCGATCGTCCATCGGGCGTCGCGTTCCCGGCGACGCTCGTCGCAGCGCGGCATTCATGCGAAGATTGACCGCACATGACACTCGCCCGAGAACGACGTGACCCTATTCAACCCTGAGAGCAAACCGGACGCCGCCCATCCGCCGTGGATGCCCGTCGCGATGGCCGAACTCGGCATCCGCCGCCATCCGCCCGGCAGCATCAACCCGCGCATCGTCGAATACAACAACCAGACGAACCTGGTCGGCTACGACGACAAGATTTCCTGGTGCTCGTCGTTCGTCAACTGGTGCATGAAGCACGCCGGCATTCGCGGCACGGGCTCCGCGCTCGCGCGTTCGTGGCTCGAATGGGGCAGGCCGCTGGAGCGCCCGGTTTACGGCTGCATCGCGATCCTGACGCGCGACGATCCCGCGAGCTGGAAAGGGCATGTCGGTTTCTACCTGCGTCACGACGACGAACAGGTGTATCTCTTCGGCGGCAACCAGCTGGAAGAAGTGCGTGAACTCGCGTACCCGTTGAACGAAGTGATCGGCTACCGCTGGCCCGACGCCGCGTGATCACGCCACTGCAGCACACACAAAACCACAAACACCACGGAACGGGCCGCTGCTAACCTGTCCCACAGTCGCATCGACCTACCCGGAGCCCGTCGGCGCATCAATGCGCAGCCCGTCGGCCTCCGCACCCACAAGGAGCCTGCAGTGCAAACCGGTAATCTCCGTCTCTACGCGGATACGCAATACGCGAGCCCTTACGCGATGTCGGTCTTCGTTGCGCTCGAGGAAAAATCGCTGCCTTACGAACTGGTGACCGTCGATCTCGGCAACCGCGCGCATTTCGCGCCCGACTACGCGGCGACGTCGCTGACGCAACGCGTGCCGACGCTCGTGCACGACGATTTCGCACTGTCGGAGTCGTCGGCGATTACCGAGTATCTCGACGAGACCTTCCCGGGCACGCGGCTCTATCCGGTCGACCCGCGCCAGCGCGCACGTGCACGACAGGTGCAGGCGTGGCTGCGCAGTGACTTGATGCCGGTGCGGACGGAGCGGTCGACCGAAGTGCTGTTCTACGGGCCGTCGAGCGAGCCGTTGTCGAGTCTCGCGCAAGCTGCCGCGCAGAAGCTGTTCGCGGCCGCCGACAAACTGCTCGCGCCGGGCGCGGCAAACCTGTTCGGCGAGTGGAGCATCGCCGATGTCGATCTGGCGGTGATGCTGAACCGTCTGGTGCTGAATGACGATCCGGTGCCGCAGCGTCTCGCCGACTATGCGCGTGCGCAGTGGGAGCGGCCGTCGGTGCAGCGCTGGGTGAAGCTGAAGCGGCCGCCGCTGTAATTCGCGGATGCAAGGGCGGGGCGGGAGTCTGCGCTGCACGCCGATAAGTTGCAGGTCAGTCGGTCCAGCACGCATCGGGAAGCGGTGTGTCGGCGCGACTTCATGTCACCCGCCGAATCGGCGTGAGAACGAATGTCGATGAAGAAGATCGGTTTGTCGGTCGCGATCATGGCCGTGCCCGGTATCGGATGGGCAGCGCCTCCTGGCGACGGGCTGGTGAAAAGCTGCCTGAAGGCGCAGTCCGTCTCACCGTCCATTGCGATCCAGGACATCAACACGCATGAGGTGTCGCAAGAGAGCGACTACGCAGACGGTTTCAACGCCAGTTACGTCGTCAAACATGAGGGTGCCGACGTCGGCTACGCTGAAGGAAAGTCGACGCAGGCACTGATCTACGCTGGCAAGCTCTACCGATTGTCCGCGGCGATACCCGTTGGAAATAACGGTGGAATCAAGCCGACTGCATTCAATCCCGCGCTGGCCGAGTGGAGCATGGCAACGGTTGGCCGTCAGCGCTATCTATGTGTGAGCTTCAATTTCGACGGGCTCGGGCGAAGCGGGGCGTATCAGAATGTTCACGGCGGATACTTGCTGAACGCGAAAACCAAAGAGCTGTACTTTGTCGTACGCGACGTCAGGAAGTGAGTGACCTTTTCTTGCACGGTGTCGCATCGTGCAGGGCAGTGGGGCCATTCAGTGGCCCGCCAACCCTGCACGTCCCGGTGGTCGGTTGTATCAGTCTGGACTAGACCAGGCAGACAGCGTCAGATTGTCTGACTCGGTTCGGCCAGCTTGAGACATTCGACTCAGCCACTTAAATCGCTGACAATAGGTAGTTCAAGCGCCCTGATGCACCAACTACACATACTGATTCGAATCATATATGTGGCCTTTCAAAAAGCGTGTAACGGTTTCGGCTGCACACCCCGCCTCATCCTCAGACAAGGCCGTAGAAGCGGCCGCCGCTCCAGGCGATCTGGTTTACTGCTACGTTGAATTCGAATCGAATGGCGAGAAGGCCTTACAGCGGCTGACGGAATTCTTTGGCCTCGTGAAGGCTGCAAAGGATAGCGATGAGCCTGCCGACGAGTCGCAACTATCAGCTTATCTGACCGAGGCTGAACGTGCCTACTTTCCGAGCCTGACCGCGGAAGAAATGGCTGAGTGGAACGAATATTGGTTTTCCACTCCGCTGCCGAAGCGACATTCTCCTGAGATGCCGACGCCTGGATGGGACTTTGCGTCCATGCTGGACGCATTCTGGAATGGAGACTACGACCTCATTGCAATCCGACTGCGAGCAACACGGCATGTGTTGGAGTTCAACCCGCATGGTTATCCATATGGCGGCACCGGCAGTCTTGTTGCGATGGTTGAATGTTTCGGCCATCAGGTCGTCGGCGTCGATGACGGAACGGGGTATGAGAAATACGTGCCATGCACGAACATCTGGAAGCCACGTGCTCGCCGTGTTGTCTGACCACGTATTGCGGCCGCATCGGATGATTGATTCGGAGCGGGGCCGATGATCGCGTCAGGTCGGTATCTGCCAGTCGGCGGCCACTCCGATGCCGACCGACCGGGTTCGGCGCCATGAACGGTCGTTGGAATAGTGCTCATGGATCGACGACAATCGGACTTTCCGGAAAGCCGTTCTTTCAACTGCGCTGATGTCCTGTCCACTGCGTGCTTGAGGTGCGGCCGGATTCGCGCCGCTCTTGTCCACGGTAACAATCCTGGGCTCGCTGTTCTGTTCACCTTCTCGAAGAACAGTGAGCTGCTTGACCGTGCTAACGCGACAAAGCCCATCAGACTTTCAATGACGTAGGGCCCGAGACACATCGAACCAGTTCGCCACATCATGACCACAACGAAAAGCCTGGCGCTCATTCTGGCATGCGTGTTTGCCTTTTCTCAGCACGGCCACGCGCAATGTGTCGACCTGGTCGCCAGTCTCGACGACGGTCAGTTGATGCAGTCGCGGATTGCGCTGGTCGACCGTGCGACGCCTGCCGATCAGATCCGCATCCTCGCCTACATCTTCGAAATCGATCAGACCGGCGGCCTGCTGTTGCGTCATCTGGTCGAGGCCGCGCGCCGAGGCGTGCCGGTCAAGCTGCTGATCGACGGCATCGGCCCCGAGCCGCACTACCCGTTCGAGGACGAGCTCATCGTCGCCCTGCACGAGGTGGCTCCCGGCATCGAACTCCGAATCTTCCATCCACGATCAGATCTCGTCGAGATTTCGCATCGCATGCACGACAAGCTGTTTCTGGTTGGGGACACGGCCGTGATCGGCAGTACCTCGATCTGGGATGCGAGCTTCCGCAACTGGCTCAGTGAGCGCGACCTGATGGTGTCGGGCGACGCCGGCCAGGATGCTTCCTCCCTGCACGCCATGAACCAGCATTTCGCTTCGTTCTGGAATAGCTCGGAAGTGGTTCGCCCCGAGCCGGAAAAATTCCTCGAAGTCGCAAGTCCTTATCGCGTGTCGCAGGGTTATGCGACGCTGGACCCGGCGCGCATCCGTTATTGGCGCGAATGGCTGATGGCTCCGCCCGACGCTGCAGCCGGGGCGACGGACCTGGCCGCTACCGATACGCCGACTGCCTCCGATACACCCAATGATCCCGCCGCTCCGCCCGCTCCCGGGGCGAATTTTGATCCCGCCTGGATGCCGATCGCCTGCGAGCGCCTGCGCTATGTCCACGACTGGCCCGACAAACGCTCGCCGGGCACGTTGCAGGACATGCTGCAAGCGTTCGATACCGCGCAGCACGAGATCCTGATCATCAACCCCTACCTGATCCTGGTGCCGGAACTGCGCGAGGCGCTTGAGCGCAAGCGGCGCGAAGGTGTCCACGTGATCCTGGTGAGCGCGTCGCTGGCGAGCATCACGCAGGAATTCCCCGCAGTCGGGCGCGCCTATGCCGACGATCTGCCCGGCCTGGTCAATGCCGGAATCGAGGTGCGCGAATATGCCGACCGGGAGAACCGCATGATGCACGCCAAGCTGATCCTCATCGACGGCCATCGATACTATCTCGGCAGTTTCAATTTCGATTCGCTGTCAGCCCGCTTGAATACCGAAAACGGCCTGTGGATAGATACGCCCGAGGACGGGCTCGATCCCTTGCAAGACAGCGTGGCGTACTTCCTGCGCAACTCGAGTTTGGTGAGCGACGCCAATGGCCGCCTTCTGGCGGATCCCGATGCGCGCTGCCGGGCCGCCGGCTGCGGCGGTGCCTGGCGGTGGGTGACGGTGCTGGTCAGGAACTTCCTCTGAACGCGTCGCACCCTGTCGCCAAGCTGCGTGGCCAGTTCGGGTTGCCGTCCGCACCGTGTCGCGCAGTAGTCGACCATTGATATGCACCAGACTGCCGGCAGCGATCACTTCGCCGAACTTTTAGAGATGGCCCGGTACTGTACGGCGCGGCGGCGCCGCGTCATCCGTTCGATTGCAAAGGCTGAAATCGCTGACGTTAGCCCAACGGCGCTCGCTGCTTGTGTCTATCGTGCTGAACAGAAGTCTGTCCAGCGTGCCACGGCAACGCCGAGGTGTGACCCGAACAATCAGTCAACCCGGTACCAGCGACCAGATTCTGGACACACAGCGGCTGGTGCGCCGTTCGACCAGACTTGCTCCTCATCCAGGTGCAGCGAGGTCGAAGGGGCGATGTCGAAGACTACCTTCAGTGCTTGCGCAATATGGGCATCTTCGATGGGAAGCTCCCAAGTCAGGAATATCTGGATGCAATCCTGGTCCGTGGCGAAGTCGGCCGCATCAAAGCCGCTGCCGCGGCGCTGAATGACGCCATGAGGCTGGCCGGTATCGAATATCACAGCTGTCCCCCGGGTCAGGGGAATGCGATGGCCCGTAGAGGGAAAATGCAAGTCCAGCCCCCGGTCCTCGCTCAGGAATAGATTGCAGAAGGCCGCACCGCCATATTGCGCACCGTCATGGTGGTACCTCGCGCCACGACAGGCCATAAGGGCTACGTCACTGGAGGCAAGCACGTTGGGCAGTCCTAGTGCGCACGTCCAGTCGGACATTGCCTGCACGCAGCGCTTGTAGTCCGGCCAGCGCGCTTGCGTTCGCGCCAAAGGCATAGCCTCGACGTCCCCGGGTTCCAGGACGAGCCGCGACGATGTTTCTCTTTCCCAGTCTGCAAGCACGCGTGCGGAGGGAACGGGCACGTCGACCGTGCCTGATAGAACGATGTCACTGACGCGTCGACTGCGGATGGCGTCGCCGCTCCAGAAATAGGAAGTCAGCATGTCTCGAATTCGACGCTGTTGAAGGGGGGATCTGGGCGATTGTAACGATTCAGCCTGATCACGTCGGTGAAAATCGGCCATGAGCGGCCAGTCGACAGCGAGGTCAGGATTGTCCAAAATGTCCGTCCAGTATTGAATCATTCGCGACTGGACGTCTAAAGAACGTCGTTTCCGGGGCGATAATCGATATATCGCCGTAATCAATTCCCTATCTACGATGCCGTCAACCTTAATGATCCATCCGATAATGCCGGAGCAGCGCGTGAAGCTCGGTTTCAACTGGTCTGCGCTGATATTCGGCACAATCTGGGCATACTCCGAAGGATTGGTTGTTCAAGGAGGGCGGATGGCCGCTGTCGATGCTGCCTCCGGTCTCCTCTGTTCCTCCGGCCGTCTGGCCCTTTTGATTGCGGCTTTAATACTCTTCGTGGCAAAGAACATCTACAGTGCTCGCCATGGCAGCGCCTGGATATATCGGCGATTTCTGAATCAAGGCTACCGAGCGCTCCAATAATCATACATTCGACCTGCGGCGACGAGCCCTGATTTAAAGCTCCGTCCGGGGTGGTCGTAATTGTCCGCTTCGGGTCGATCACCGTCCTTGATGAGGTGACGTCCAAGCAAGCTCAGAGCCAACCTGACGCTGACTAACAGAGCAGACCTAGACTTACACAGCTCAGTCCTTCGCCACAGCCTCCACCTCCGGCCCACCCGCCGCGTCATTCCTGCTCCACCCACCCCCAAGCGACCGATACAGCGCCACTGCCGCCAATGCATGCTCACGCTTGACCTGGTTGAGCGAATCCGAATCCCGCAGATACACCTCCTGCGCGGACAGCACATCCAGAAAATCCGTCGCACCGCCCTTATAGAGCTGATTCGCCAACCCAAGCGCTTTATCCGAAGCAGAAAGCGCACTACCAAGCCTGCGCGACGCCTCATCGGAACTGACGAGATTCGCTCGCGCATCCTCGACTTCCCGCAACGCCTGCAGCATCGTTTGCCGTAACCCGAGTTCCGATTCGCGCATCCGGCTTTCGCTCTGCGAGATATCGGCGGTAATCCGTCCCGCATTGAAGATCGGGCTCGTCGCACTCAACGCGGCGCTGAACAGGTTATCGGTCAACGTCGGCAACCCGAGATAGGAAGCAGCCAGAATCCCGTCCGTCAGGTTCAACGAAAACTTCGGATACCGCTCGGCTTTCGCCACACCGACTTGCGCCGCACGTCGCTCGACCTGCGCATACGCGGTCAGCACGTCCGGCCGCCGCAGCAATGCTTGCGAAGGCAACGTCCCCGGCGAGCCAACCGGCGGCGCGGGAATCTCCCCAGCCTGCGCAAGCACGAGCCGATCGACCGATTCCGGCGTGCGCCCCGAATACACGGCAATGAGATTGAGTTGATGCGCAATCTGCGCCTGCGTCGGCGGAATCCGCGCTTCGAGCGCATCGAGCTGGTTCTGCGCACGCGTAACGTCAAGTTCGGTCGACAGCCCGAACGCCTGCCGCTTGCGCGTGAGTTCGAGCGCATGCTGCCGGATCTTCGCGTTGTCCTGCAGGATCTTCAATTCCTGCTGCGCCCAGCGCAGATCGACATACGCGGAAGCCGCATCGGCCGCGAGCGCGAGCCGCATCGCATCTTCCGCATGCTTCTGCCCGACGAGTTCGGCCTGCGCGGCAAGCAGATCGAGCCGTTCGCCGCCGAACACATCAGGCGACCAGCTCAGCGCGAGCCCCGCACCGGCTTGCCGCACATAGCCGAGCGGCGGCGGCGTGTTCTGCCGCGCGTCGGCCGCGTGCGCGGTCGCATCGAGTTCGGGCAGCAGCACCGCGCGCTTCTGCACGGTCAGCGCCTGCGCCTGCTTCACGCGTTCGGCGGCCGCCTGCAGATCGAGGTTGCCGTCGAGCACGGTGGCGATCAGCCGGTCGAGCACGGGATCGTGGAACTGCGCCCACCACGCAGCGGCGTCGATGTCCGCGCGCGGCACATCGGTATCCCAACCATCCGGCGCGAGCGTTCGAACCGAATCCTGAAGCGCCGGATGCTGCGCGGGCTGCACTGCACATCCTGCGACGAGTGCGCTGACGGCGAGGGCGACGAGAAGTTTTTTCATGATGGTGATGACCTCAACCTCAGTGCGCGTCCGGCGGCGGCGCGTTCAGGGAAATGGGTTTGGAGAAGACGACCGCGATCAGCGCGACGACGAAGCACAGCGACAGCGCGTAGTACGCATCCGCATAGGTGAGCGTCAGCGCTTCGCGATAGATCAGGTGGTGCAGGTTCGCGAGCCCGGCTTGCGCGGTATCCAGCGTGTTGCCGGCCACGGACGTCCAGTACGCGGCCTGGCGATCGAGCAGCGATGCGACCTGCGGCTGGCCGGCGCTCACGTGTTCGTTCAGGCGCAGGTAGTGAAAATTCAGCCGGTCGTTGAGCATCGTCGCGCTCACCGCGATACCGATCGCCCCGCCGAGATTGCGCATCAGGTTGAACAGGCCGCTCGCCGATTTCAGGCGCGACTGCGGCAGCGAGCCGAGCGCCATCGTCACGATCGGCGGCACGCTGAACTGCTGGCCGATGCCGCGCAGCGCCTGCGGCAGCAGCAGTTCGCGCCAGCCCCAGTCGTGCGTGATCGGCGTGTACAGGTAGCAGCCGAGCCCGAAACAGATCAACCCGAACACGAGCAGCGCGCGCAGGCTGAAGAAGCGCGCGGCGAACGCATACGCACAGAGCGCGATCAACTGGAACGCGCCGACCGACAGCAGCGCCATGCCGATCTGCAGCGAGCTGAATGCGCGTACTTGCGCAAGAAACAGCGGCGTCAGGAACACGGTCACGAAGATCCCGATGCCGGTCACGAACGACAGCAGGCTGCCGATCCCGAAGTTGCGCACGACGAGCGCGCGCAGGTCGACGATCGGATCCTTCGCGGTCAGCGCATGCACGATGAACAGGAAGCCGCAGATACCGGAGATCCACGCGCAGATCACGATTGCGTCGTCGCCGAACCAGTTCTTGCGCGGGCCTTCCTCCAGCACGTATTCGAGGCAGCCGAGGAAGCCCGACATCAGCACGATGCCGAGATAGTCGCCGCGCTTGATGAGGCTGAGATCGGGTTCGTCGATATGCACGTAGCGCGGTACGAGCGCGGCCACCGCGATGCCCGGCACGAGGTTCAGGTAGAACAGCCAGTGCCACGACCATTGATCGGTGATCCAGCCGCCGATCACGGGGCCGATCGCCGGCGCGAGCGACGCGAGCGCGCCGATGGTCGTCGATGCGATCAGCCGCTGCTTGCCGGGGAACAGCACGAACGCGGTGGTGAACACGGTCGGGATCATCGCGGCGCCGAGCGCACCCTGCAGCCCGCGAAACAGGATCATCGAGTTGATGTCCCATGCGACGCCGCACAGCATGCTGGTGATCGTGAAGCCGACGGCCGATGCGGCGAACAGCCAGCGCGTCGACATCACTTTCGACAGCCAGCCCGACATCGGGATCACGATGATCTCGGCGATCAGGTAGGCGGTCTGCACCCACGACAATTCATCCTGGCTCGCGGAGAGGCCGCCGCCGATGTCGCGCAGCGACGATGCGACGATCTGGATGTCGAGCGTCGCCATGAAGAAGCCGACGCACATCAGCGCGAACGCGAATACGCGCTGCCTGGTCGGTTGCGACGCTGGGTCGCCGGAAAACGCGGTGGTCATCGTCGTCTCCCGTTCAGCTCGCGCGGCCGGTATGCACGGTCACGACCGCGGACAGGCCGGGGCGCAGCACGTGGTCGAGGCCCGGCTGCGGATCGAGATGCACGCGCACCGGTATGCGCTGGACGATCTTCGTGAAGTTGCCGGTCGCGTTCTCGGGCGGCAGCACGCTGAAGGTGGCACCGGTGGCGGGCGCGAGGCTGTCGACACGGCCATGCAGTTTCGTGTTCGACGCATCGAGCGACACGTCGACGCGATCGCCCGCATGCATCTTGCGCAACTGGTCTTCCTTGAAGTTCGCGTCGATCCACAATCCGGAAGCCGGCACGACCGTCAGCAGCGGCACGCCGACGTTCGCGAGCATCCCGACGCGGCCCGTGCGGTTGCCGACGTAGCCGTCGACCGGCGAGCGGATCGTCGTGTATTCGACGTTGAGCGCGGCGACGCGCTGCGCGGCGAGCGCGGTGTTCACGCGCGCCTGCGCATCGGCGAGCTGCGCGCCGAGCACGTCGAGCTGCCGCTTCGATGCGAGCAGCGCGGCATCGCTGCGTTCGACGGCGGCGCCGGCCTTCGAGTAATCGGCGTCCGCGCGTTCGACGATCTGGTTCGACACGGCGTCGGATTTCACGAGTTCGCGGTAGCGCACGCGATCCGATGCGGCGCGCGTCAGCTCGGCCGACGACGCGCTCTTGTCGGCCGCCTGCTGGCCGATCACCGCGTATTGCAGTTGCTGCTTCGCCGCGAGTTCGGTCACGGCGGAGCGGGCGCTGTCGACTTCGGCGCTGGCCTGCGCGAGCTTCGCGTCGTAGTCGCGCGCATCGAGCTGCACGAGCACGTCGCCGGCCTTCACGCGCTGGTTGTCGGTCACGAGGATCTTGTCGACGAAGCCGTTGACCTTCGGCGCGAGCACCGTCACGTCGCCGCCGACATACGCATCGTCGGTGCTCTCCTGGAAGCGCAACACGAACAGCCAGTCGAGCGCGGCGGCGGCGACGACGATCACGACGGCACCCACCGCGATGCGCATCCACGGCACGCGGCGCTGTTGCTTCGCGGGCTGGTCGAGTGTGGCTGCTTCACGGGATGAGGCAGCGGCTTGGGTCGTATCCATCGATTCACCTATGTATATGCACTTATCAAGTCGATCGACGACGGGTCGTCGATCGGGGAAGGGGCTAGCGTTCCGGCAGGTTGTGCGTGATCCGGAACAATTCGTCTCTCAGGCGGGCCGCCTGCGTCGACCCGAACCGCTGCTCGAACGCTTCCTGCGCGGCGAGCCAGTGCACCTGCGCGTCGGCGATCTTCGTTTCGCCGTGCACGGTCAGCGCGAACGTCTGGCGGCGGCACGGCGGCTCGATCCGGCCGGCTACCAGCGCCGCGCCGACGAGCGGCTTGAGCGCGCGCAGCAGCGCGGTGCGTTCGATCACCAGCACGGCCGACAGCGTCGCCATCGTCAGGCCCGGCCGGTCGCGCAGCAGCGCGAGAATGCTGTACTGCGACGACGTCACGCCCGCCCGCGACAGATAACGCTCGTAGAACTGCGAGATCCGGCGGGCGGCTTGCCGGACCGCGAAGCAATCGTCATCGGTGAGCGTGGTCTTGTGCATGTACACATGTTAGGGGGCAATACGGCGCGAAGCGAGCGGCGGGGCGCGATCAGATTGTTGTCGTGGCTGTACCAATCGGCGTCAGGCTGCGGCCGGAACGATCCAGCCTTCGCGGTCGCAATAGGCGGCCGTGTAGTCGATGAATGCCTTGACCTTCGCGGGCAGCAGCGCGCGGTTCGCGTACGCCAGCTTGATCTCGACGAACTTGTCGACGAGATCGGCATCCGCGAGCAGCTGCACGAGCGCGCCCGACGCGAGTTCGGCCTGGACGAGCGTTTTCGGCACGACGCCGATCCCGAAGTCGTGCATCACCATTTCGCGGTTGAAGACGGGGCTGTTCGACGAGATGTCGAAGCGGAACGGCACGGTCAGCAGGTCGCCGTCGACGCGGAACGACAGCGCGGGCCGGCGCAGCGACGGCGACATCGGCACGAACGGGTGGTCGGCGAGATCGGCCGGCGTGACGGGGCGCGAATGGGCGCGCAGGTAGGTGGGCGTCGCGACGATCACGAGCGGAATCCGCTCGACCAGCCGCACGACGGTCGATTCGTTCGTCAGCATGTACGGCACGACGATGCCGATGTCGTAGCCTTCGCCGACGAGATCGATGGGCCGCTCGGTCAGCGTCACGTCGAGGCGCACCTTCGGGTGCGCGGCCTTGAAGCCGGCGATCAGCGGCACCAGCCGGTTCAGCGCGGCTGTCGTGTGCGCGACGAGCCGCAGCAGGCCTTCGGGCTCGCGCGTCGGCGCCTGCGCCTCCGCTTCGAGCGAGTCGAGTTCGTCGAGCACGGCCGCGCAGCGTTCGTAGATGCGCTCGGCCGTTTCGGTCAGCGACACCTGGCGCGTGGTCCGGTGCAGCAGCCGGCTGCCGAAGCGCGCCTCCAGATCCGCGACCGCGCGCGACACGACAGGCCGTGCGAGGCCGTGCATGTCGGCGGCGCGCGTGAAGCTGCGCATTTCCACCACCGACCGGAAAATCCGCAGCTTGTCGATGTAGTCCATGTCCGTCTCCTTGACGCGAGGCCGGCCACCGGCCTTGTTACGGCGGAGTGTACATTGACTTTATGCATATGCACATATAAATTGCCAAGCATGAACGACACCTCGATTGCCCAGGCGTGCAACTGTCTCGCGCTGCGTCAGGCGGCGCGCTTCGTCACGCAACTGTACGAGCGCCATCTGGCCCCGGTTGGCGTCACGCCCGCCCAGTTCTCGATCATGGCGAACCTGACGCGCCAGCCCGGCCTGCTGATGAGCGAACTCGCCGATGCGCTCGTGATGGACCGCACGACGCTGCTGCGCGCGCTGAAGCCGCTGCAGCGCGACGGCTTCGTCGCGACGGCTGCGTCCGAGCACGATGCGCGTGCACACGCGTTGAGCCTCACGAAGCTGGGCGAGCGCACGTTTGCCCAGGCGAAGGTCGCATGGCAGGCCGCACAGGACGAATTCGAGACGCAGTTCGGCCGCGACCGCGCGAAGGCGCTGCGCGATGAGCTGTTCAGTGTGACCGCGGAACGCTAGACGGCGGGCTGGCGGCCAACTGGAGCGGAATTAGAGCCATTGATCGCTGCATGGGCGATCAAGAGTGTGAATTGGTTTTCAAACTGTCCGGATGGGTCGCCATCTGGACAGTTTTTATTTCCAGTTGTAGAGTCCTCTGACAGATTCCACGGGCCGGCGTCGCCGGCACGCGTCAGAGGAGCAACCGATGCTGCAGTTGAGTGACCGCGACAGCGCCATGCTGCGCGGCGATTTCGGCGATGGCGTCGCACGCGCGATGCGGATCGTCGCACGCACGGCGCAAGTGATGTCCGCGCCGCACCTGATCGACATCACGTCCGCGCATATCGACGGCTGCCTTTATCACGGCCAGACCAGCCTCGACTTCGTCGAGTATTTCGTCGACACCGGCGCGAAGGTCGCGGTGCCGACCACGCTGAACGTCGGGTCGCTCGACCTGATCCATCCCGAGCTGTACCACGGCGACCGTACGATCCAGCGCGATGCGCAGCGCCTGATGGATGCGCATCTGCAACTCGGCTGCGAATCGAGTTTCACGTGCGCGCCTTACCAGTTGAAGAACCGTCCCGCGAAGGGCGAGCAGATCGCGTGGGCCGAATCGAACGCGATCGTGTTCGCGAATTCGGTGCTCGGCGCGCGGACGAGCCGGTACGGCGATTTTCTCGACCTGGCCGCCGCGATCACCGGGCGGGCGCCGTATGCGGGGCTGCATGTCGAAGCGAACCGCGCCGCGCGGATCGTGTTCAACGCGCCGGACTTCAGCCGCCTGTCGTCGCGCGACATCTACTTCGCCGCGCTCGGGCTGCTGATCGGCAGGATCGCGGGCGCGGTCGTGCCGGCGATCGTCGGGTTGCCGGCGGACACCACCGAGGACGAACTCAAGGCACTCGGCGCGGCCGCCGCGTCGAGCGGCGCGGTCGCGCTGTTCCATGCGGTCGGCGTGACGCCGGAAGCGCCCACGCTCGACGCCGCATTGCACGGGCAAGCGGCGCAACGCACGGTTGATGTCGCGATGGCCGATCTCGACGAGATTCGCCGCACGCTGAATCACGGCGCGGCCGGCGATGCGCTCGTCGCGGTGGCGCTCGGCACGCCGCATTTCTCGCTGGCCGAATTCCGCACGCTCGATGCGTTGCTCGATGCATACGATGGCAAGCCGGCCTGCGATTTCTACGTGAACACGAGCCGGTTCATCTTGTGGGAGCTGGACGAAGCCGGCCTCGCGGAGAAATTCGCCGCACGCGGCGTCCAGATCGTCGTCGACACCTGCACGTACATCACGCCGGTGATGAAGCAACTGTCGGGGCTCGTGATGACCAACTCGGGGAAATGGGCGTCGTATGCGCCCGCGAACATCGGCGTGACGGTCGCGTACGGCAGCATGCGCGAATGCGTGCGTTCGGCGTACGAAGGAAAGGTGCGATTCGATGACTGAGGCCACGCGCAACGTATTGACGGGCGACACGCTCGTGCCGGGCAGCGCGTGCGCGCGCCCGTTCGTGCTCGACAAGCCGCTCAGCTTCTGGGGCGGCTACGACTCCGGTGCGGGAAAGATCGTCGATCGCGGGCATCCGCAGGCCGGCGCGAGTCTCGCCGGCAAGGTGATGGTGATGCCGCACGCGAAGGGCTCGAGTTCGAGCAGCAGCGTGCTCGCGGAAGCCGTGCGCAACGGCACGGGGCCGGTCGCGATCGTGCTGAAGGAGCGTGACCTGATCATCTCGATCGGCGCGATCGTCGCCGCCGAGCTGTATGCGATCGCGGTGCCGGTCGTGTGCGTGACCGATGACGTGTATGACGCGATCGTCGCCGCGACGGGGGAGGTGCGGATCGAAGCGGGCGAGGGGGACGGCGGCGCGAGGATTAGCGTCTGCCCGTGACGCGTCGTATTCCGGGCCGGCTCAGATGAAGCGTATGTGCGACGTGTCTTCGTTCGAGAGCGACAGTGCGCTCCGGGCCGCATTCATCTCGCGTTTGCCGCCCGGCTGCCTGAGCCGCCGGATTTCGGGCCACACGATTGCGCCGAACACGGTGCGCAGGATCGTGCTCAGCAGGAAGAGGGCGATCGCGGCGCCGCCGAACCAGGTGGCTATCTGCAGCACGCTGTCCGTGCTGCGTTCCATCGCGGACACGAGGCCGATGGTGATGGCCATGGCGACCAGCATGCCGATCGTGACGACAACATCGATGCGGGCGGCCGCGACTTTCGCGGGGCGAACGAGATACACCGAGCCGTCGGTCGCGTTGCGGATAGCGTAGAGGGCGCGGCGATCCCGATCCTGCGCGTATGCAACGGTCAACCGGTCGCCCGCGACGATGAACACGCTCCGCGTGCTGTCCGTCCTGAGCGTCAGCGGTGCGTCGACCGTGTCGAGCTGGAGCGCAATCTCCTCGATGCTTTGCGTGGTCATGCCGAGGTTGTTGCTCCAGACCTTCGTACTGATCGTTTGCTGGCTGACCGACGTCACGCAACCGGACGCAATCTGCATGGTGCGATCGTTCATCCGTTGCTCCGTTCCACCGTGAAACCGGCCGGTTCGTATTGCCACTTTTCCTGGGCTTCGCGCCGCTGGGGCCGGAAGACCAGCTCGGACAGGCCGGCGATCGCGAGCAGGGTGGCCAGCAGGCTGATGATGCCCACGACCAAGGTCACCGCGCCGACGAACGCCCAGCCCGATTTGAAGGCCGCGCCGTCGATCAGCAGGCTCAGCATGAAGATGCATGACGCCCACGTGAGCAGCGACAGGTTGCTGCTCTTCTGCCTGATCGCATCGTAAGGTGCGATCGCCAGATCGTTGCTCCTGATCCAGGCGATCTGGTGCCGGCCGCGATCGTCGAAGGTGCACGCGCGCACGGCCATCCCGGGCTTCAACTGATCGATCTGCTTGAACGCCTCTGCGTCGATATCGTCGGCGGAGAGGAAGTAGCACGCGCCCCGCATCGTCAGGCGATAAAGCGGCACCTTCTTGGTATCGGACGCGACACGAATGAGGTTCGTGTCGATACGGTCGATCGTCGCTTCGATCAGGGTGGTGTGATTGGGCATGGGGCGGGAGAGTGCGCCGGTGGGCGCCGCTTTGGCGTGGCATTGATCATACCGATGAAATTCCGCGCAGGCACGTCGCGCTGCCCGCAGCCCCGCATCACTCGTGCGACGTGCCTGCGGCCGCTTCCCGATACGCACTCGGCGTCTGCCCGGCCCAGCGCCGGAACGCGCGCGTGAAATTCGCCGGGTCAGTGAATTGCAGCCGCTCGGCGATCGTCTTCAGGTCGAGATCCGACGCGGCGAGCAGCTGCTTCGCGTCGCGAAACCGCGCTTCGTCGAGCAATTGCCGATAGCTCGAACCGGCGTCCTCCAGCCGGCGCCGCAGCGTGCGTGTGGATACGAGCAGCGCGTCGGCGAGCGTCTCCGGCCCCGGATAATCGCCGGCTCCACGCGCCAGCTCCGCGCGCACGCGTTCGACCAGATCACCTTCCTCCTGGCGCACCTGCGCATACTCGCGCTCCACCTGCACGAGCGCTTGCCGGTGCGCGACTTCGTCGGCGAGCGGCAGTGCCCAGTCGAGCACGTCGCGCGCGATCCACAGCCCGTTGGCGGCACAGCCGAATTCGACCGGCGGCAACTGATCACGATAGCGCGCGAAATAAGGCGGCTCGGGCCACGCGAATTGCAGTTTGATCGACGGCGACGCGCGCCCGGCCCATTGAGAGATGTTCTGCGCGAGCCCGGTCAGTACGAACTCGAACATCACGTGATGCTGCAGCACGGGGCTGGCCTGCACGCCGTGCAGTTCGAGCGTCGCGCCGCGTTCGTCTTCGTCATATGTCAGGCGATATTGACGGTTGCGCATCCGAAAGTAGCGCTGCGTGACGGACAGCGCCTCGCGGATGTCCCGCGCGGTCAGCGTCGCATAGCCGAGAAAGCCGTGCACGGTCGGCTTCAGCAGCAGCCCGAACGCGAGCCCGATGCCCGGATCGCCGCCGATCTCGATCGCATTGAGCACGAGCCGCCCCCATTGCGACGGCGCGACGCGCGCGTCCGGTTCGGCCAGCACCGCATCGCGCAGGCCCGTGCCGGCGCGCACGGCGGCCAGATCGACACCGCGCGCGGCCAGCGCCTGCAGCAGCAGGCGCGTATAGGCAACCGGAATCGTCGGCCGGCGCAGCCCGAGGCGATCCTTGGCGAGGGGGGAGGTCATGTCGTTTTGGCCGGAAATGACAAGCATTATGGCTGTTTGCCCCCTCACGTTCAAGGCGGCGCGCGCCTACGATGTCACGCATCGCTTAATGGCACGAATTGGCACGATCATCATGACCACGACCTTTCCCCACCTGCTCGCACCGCTCGATCTCGGCTTCACGACGCTGAAGAACCGCGTACTGATGGGTTCGATGCACACGGGCCTCGAGGACAGCCGCAAGACGCTGCCGCGGCTCGCCGAATATTTCGCCGAACGCGCCCGCGGCGGCGTGGGCCTGATCGTGACGGGCGGCTTCGCGCCGAACGTGGCCGGCTGGACCAAGCCGTTCGGTGGCACGCTGATGACGTCGGCCGCCGCGCGGCGGCATCGCGAGATCACGGACGCCGTGCACGCGGAGGACGGCAAGATCGCACTGCAGATCCTGCATACGGGCCGCTACGGCTATCACCCGTTCGCGGTCGCGCCGTCGAAGATCAAGTCGCCGATCTCGCCGTTTGCACCGCACGAACTGAGCGCGCGCGGCGTCGAGCGGCAGATCCGCGCGTTCGTCCGCTGCGCGAAGCTTGCACGGGAAGCCGGGTATGACGGCGTCGAGATAATGGGTTCTGAAGGCTACCTGATCAACCAGTTCATCTCGATGCATACGAACAAGCGCACCGACCAGTGGGGCGGTTCGTACGAGAACCGCATCCGGCTGCCGATCGAGATCATCGAGCGCACGCGCGAAGCGGTCGGCCGCGATTTCATCCTGATCTACCGGCTGTCGATGCTCGACCTGATTCCGGACGGCAGCGACTGGAGCGAAACCGTTCAGCTCGCGAAGGCCGTCGAGCGCGCGGGCGCGACCATCATCAACACGGGGATCGGCTGGCACGAGGCGCGTGTGCCGACGATCGCAACGTCGGTGCCGCGCGGCGCGTTCGCGTGGGTGACGAAGAAGATGAAGGGCGAGGTCGGCATTCCGCTCGTGACGACCAACCGGATCAACCGCCCCGAAGTGGCCGAGCAGATCCTCGCGGACGGCTGCGCGGACATGGTGTCGATGGCCCGCCCGCTGCTTGCCGATGCCGAGTTCGTGGTCAAGGCGGCGCAGGGTCGCGCCGACGAGATCAACACCTGCATCGGCTGCAACCAGGCGTGTCTCGATCACGCGTTCAAGAACAAGATCGCGTCGTGCCTGCTGAATCCGCGCGCGTGCCACGAGACGGAGCTGAAATACACGCCCGCCGTGCAGCCGAAGCGGATCGCGGTGGTCGGCGCGGGGCCGGCCGGGCTCGCGTGCTCGACCGTGCTCGCGCAGCGCGGCCATCAGGTCGACCTGTTCGACGGCGCGGCCGAGATCGGCGGCCAGTTCAACATGGCGAAGCGCGTGCCCGGCAAGGAAGAGTTTCACGAAGCGCTGAGCTACTTCGGCCGTCAGGTCGAGCTGACCGGCGTGAACCTGCACCTGAACCGCCGCGTCGACGCGAGCGACCTGATCGCGGGCGGCTACGACGAGATCGTGCTCGCGACCGGCGTCGCGCCGCGCGATCCGAAGATCCCGGGGCAGGACGGGCCGAACGTGCTCAGCTACATCGACGTGCTCGCGGGCAGGCAGCCGGTCGGCCGGCGTGTCGCGGTGGTCGGTGCGGGCGGGATCGGCTTCGATGTCGCCGAGTATCTGGTGCAGGAGGGCGAATCGCCGGCGCTCGATCTGGACGAGTGGAAGGCCGAGTGGGGCGTGACCGACCCGGCCGCGACGCGTGGCGGCGTGACGCGTGCGCAGGTCACGGCGCCCGCGCGCGAAGTGACGCTGCTGCAGCGCAAGGCCGCGCCGCTCGGCAAGGGGCTCGGCAAGACGACCGGCTGGATTCACCGTGCGACGCTGAAGATGAAGCAGGTGAAGATGATCGGCGGCGTGAACTATGAGCTGATCGACGCACGCGGCCTGCACGTGTCTTACGGCGAGCAGCGCACCGACCACGAGCTGATCGAAGCCGACACGATCGTGCTCTGCACGGGGCAGGAGCCGCAGCGTGCGCTGCTCGCGCCGCTGCAGGCGGCAGGGCGTTCGGTGCACCTGATCGGCGGCGCGGAACTGGCTGCCGAACTGGATGCGAAGCGCGCGATCGATCAGGGTTCACGGCTCGCGGCACGGCTGTAACGGGCGTTCGCTGCAACCGCCACCCGGACGTACACCGCGTGGCGGTGATTCGCCGGTGCGGCGGTTCGTGGTTCACCGCTCGATACGCCGACTCGCTGGCGCAGGACTGAAATGAGCAGCAGCGCCGGCCGCGTCGCCACGCAACGTGGCGGCGCTATCCTGACAGGCTGCGACCGCGAACGACGGCCTCCATGCGGCTCAGGCCGCTTCGGCCCGTTCTTCCTCTTCCGCGTCCAGCATCGCCTTGACGATCAGGTAAATGGCCGGCAGGTCGTCATCGTCGCGGCGCCAGTCGACCGGCTCCTCGACGTCTGCCGCGACCAGGCGGCTGTCGCGCAGCCGTATCGTGTGCAAAAACTACAGGAGCATGGTCGTGATCGAGATTCCCGGGACTGTCCGGCCGCTGTTCGTTGCAGCCGGTTGGCGTGGCAATGCCGATGGCCGAGTGTCATCGCATGATGGCGA
>NZ_JAAGPG010000217.1:0-13885 GCF_017104665.1 Burkholderia sp. Se-20378
TGCTCTTCCGTGCGCGCTGCTCGCGCAGGAGCCGCTGGCACTGGCGGACGTACGGCGCGCCGCATGGGTCTTGCCGCCGGCCGGCAGCGTGCTGCGCCACCGCTTCGAACTCGTGTTCCAGCGCGCGAGCCTCGCGCCGCCGGCGAACCTCGTCGAAACGTCCGCGCTGCTGTTCATCACGCAGTTGCTCGAACAGAGCGACATGATCGCGGTGCTGGCCGAGGACGTCGCGCGCTACTACGCGCGGCACGGAATCGTGACGGTGCTGCCGCTGGAGATGGATTGCCGGATGGACGATTTCGGGATCATCACGCGCACCGACCGGCTGCATTCGCCGGCCGTCGCGGTGATGGCCGATGCAATTCGTGCGGCTGCGCGGGAGGTGTACGGCGTCGCGCTGTGACGCTGACGCCAACGCCGGGTTCGCGACGTCCTGGCCGCTGCCGTTTCCTGATCGCCCGGCACGCATGCGCATCGAGCGACGCGCATGCTGCCGCCATGATGCGTCACACCCAGGGCTGCGCAAGCCCTTCGGTCTGCAACGCCCGCTGAATCGCCGGGCGCGCGAGCACCCGCTGCAGATAGCCGCCGAGTACCGGACGCTGGCGCGCCGGCTCGGCAAAGCCGCGCGTCCAGCGGCACAGCATCAGCGCATACGGATCGAGCACCGTGTAATGCGCGCCGAGCAGCCACGGGCCGCCGCTCGTTTCCAGTTGACGGTCGAGCTGATCCAGCAGCGCCGCGATTTTCGCTTCCGCGTGCGCCTTCACCTGTGCGGCGCCCGCCGCATTGCCCACATCGACCCAGCGCTCCGGATAGAAATACGCGATCAGCGTCGTCTGGAGCGTGTTGGTGAGCCACATGAGCCACTTGTAGAACTGCGCGCGTTCCGGTGTGCCGAGTGCGGGCGCAAGCCGCTGCTCGGGATGCGTATCGGCAAGATGCAGGCAAATGGCGGCGGCTTCGTACAGCACCAGGTCGCCGTCGATCAGCACCGGGATGAGCCCGTTCGGATTGAGCGCGAGGTAGTCCGGCGACTTGTGCTGGTCGTGCGTGCGGTCGACGAATTCGAGTTCGAACGGCTTGCCGATTTCTTCCAGCACGAAGTGCGGCGCCATGCTGGCATTGCTGGGGTAGTAGAAGAGCTTCATCGTCGATTTCATTCAGGCGGGTGTCGGCGTCACGCGGCGGCGAACTCGATCACCGGTTCGCAGCGGATCGGGAAATTGACCGAGTTCGCGATATAGCACTTCGCGTGCGCATCATGATGCAGATGTGTCGCCCGCTCGCGATCGTCGCCGGCCTGGATCGTCACGCGCGGACGCAGCACGATTTCCGTGAAGCGGCCCGGCTCGGTGCGATCGACCATCGTGCCTTCCGCATCGTCGACATAGGCAAGCACGCGAATGCCCGCATCGGAACACAGATGCAGATACCAGAGCTTGTGACACGCCGATGCCGACGCCAGCAGCAGGTCTTCCGGATTCCAGCGCGCGGCATCGCCGCGAAACGCCGCGTCCGACGAACCGGGAATGTCCGGCTTGGAGCCGGCCCGGATCAAATGATCGCGGCCGTACTCGCGATACCCCGACGTGCCGGTGCCGCGATTGCCCGTCCACTCTACTGCGACGCGATACTTGTGTTCGCCAGATGCCATCTCGCTCTCCATTGATGTGGGTTGCTTCGGCCGGGCCGGATGTCGTTATACGAAGCCCGCCTGCGCTCGCCATTTTGGCACCGGATTCCCATTTGGTATACCATTATTCCAAATTGACGGAACCTGCAGGCATGGAAGCCAAACTCGATTCCACGGCGGACGCCGTGGCCGCCTCGTTGCGGGACATGATCATCAACGGCGAACTGGAAGCCGGCGAGCGGCTCGTCGAACGCGACCTGGCCGACCGGTTCGGCATCAGCCGGATTCCGATGCGCGAGGCGATCCAGCGCCTGGAGCGCGAAGGCCTGCTGGACATCTTCAGGAATCGCGGCGCCGTCGTGCGCATGCTGAGTGCATCGGACGTGCAGGAAATCTACGACCTGCGCGCGCTGCTGGAAGGCGACGCGATCTACCGGAGCGTGAAGCGGCTCGACGACGAGACGTTGGCACGCGCCGAGCTCGTCCATCGCCTGCTCGGCGATGCGGCCGTGCCGCGCCGGCAGGGCGAACTGAACCGCGAATTCCACGCGCTGCTGTATTCGTGCTGCGGCAACGCGCGGCAGTTGAAGACGATCGCGGAGCTGCGCAGCCAGGTCGAACGGTACGAACGCCTGCAGACCACGCTGCTCGCGGATACGCCATCGTTCCAGGTCGAGCACGAGGAGATCCTGCAGGCGTGCCGCAAACGCAATGCGCGTGCGGCTCGTTCGATGACGGTCGCGCATCTCGAATCGGCCAGGCGCATCGTGCTGCGGCTCGTGGAAGGCGGTTGAGGCGGGCTGTACGTTTGCCGTTTGGCGTTTGGCGTTTGGCGTTTGGCGTTTGGCGTTTGGCGTTTGGCGTTTGGCGTTTGGCGTTTGGCGTTTGGCGTTTGGCGTTTGGCGTTTGCCGTTTGCCGTTTGCCGTTTGCCGTTTGCCGTTTGCCGTTTGCCGTTTGCCGTTTGCCGTTTGCCGTTTGCCGTTTGCCGTTTGCCGTTTGCCGTTTGCCGTTTGCCGTTTGCCGTTTGCCGTTTGTCTCTCGCCGTCTGCTGCCCCGGAGCGCAAACCCATGCCTGGTCGAGATGATCACGAGGGCGGCTTCAACGTACGCGCCCCCGCCACGCATCAAGCCGACCCCGTCGCGCTCCCGTCTGGCGCACGACCAGTCGTACCCCGCACCACCAGCTTCGGCAGCGACGCGGTACGCACGCGTGACACTGCGTCGCTCCGATCACCCGCCTCGCGCAGCGCATTCAGTAGTTCAACCGCCAGCCCGGCGGCCTCGGCGGTCGGAATCGCGACGGTTGTCAGCGTGGGCCGCGTGTCGCTGGCCAGATGAATGTCGGTAATCCCGACGATCGACAGATCATCCGGTACACGCCTGCCGCGATCGGCGGCCGCATGCATCGCGCCGATCGCGGGCAGGTCGTTGGTCGCGACCAGCGCGGTCAACTGCGGATGTGCATCCAGCAACCGCCCCGCCGCGCGCACGCCGCCTTCGATCGAATCGGGCTCGGCCGCAACGATCGACGCATCGAGCCCTGCTTCGCGCATCACGTCGACGAAGCCGTCATAACGCGCCGCCTGCACGCCGCTCGCCGACCCGCCGACGATCACGCCGATGTGCTCGTGGCCCAGCTCGAGCAGGTGCCGCGTCGCGATCCGCCCTGCCTCGCGAAAATCGATCGCCACGCACGGCAACCCGTCGGGTGGCGCCTCGGGCCGCTCCCACAGGCACAGCACGACCGGCACGCCGCGCGCCGCCACGTCGAGCAGATCCGGCAGATGCAGGTTCGCATTGGTCACGAGAATGCCTTCGGAGATCGTGCCGGCGATCTGGTCGAGATACGCACGCCCCTGCAACGGATCTTCGTTCGTATTGCAGACGATCAGGAACTGCCCGTTGCGCCGCACCGCGCGCTCGACCGCCAGCGCGAACTCCGGATAAAACGGGTTTGCGATGCTCGACACCATCAGCGCGACCGTCGGCGCGCGCCCTTCCGCCAGCGCCCGCGCGGCGAGATGCGGCCGATACCCGAGCGCCTGCACGGCTTCGAGCACCCGCGCACGCGTCGCCTCGCCCACCCGGCCGCGGTCGCGCAGCACGTTCGACACGGTTGCGGCCGTCACGCCGGCGCGGCGCGCCACTTCATCCAGGGTTGCCATCGATTACTCACTATATGAGACGTCTATCCAGTATTTGCTTCGCTCACCGAAGCGGCGCACTATCGCCGCACACCCTGCCGCCCGACCGACGGGCGCGACTCGGCCGCGATCGCATCGCCTCTTTTTTTGATCGCGATGATTAAGCGCTTAATCAATGATGAAAGCGCATTAGAACATGGAGCGGAGACAATGGCGAGCATCTCGATGCGACGCGTGCAGAAAGCCTATGGCGATCACGCGCCGGTCATTCGCGACGTCGATCTGGAGATCGGCGCGCACGAGTTCTGCGTGTTCCTCGGGCCGTCCGGATGCGGCAAGTCGACGTTGCTGCGGATGATCGCCGGGCTCGAGGACCTGAGCGCGGGCGAACTGTCGATCGACGGCCGCCGCGTCGACGACGTGCCGGCCGCCGAGCGCGGCGTCGCGATGGTGTTCCAGAGCTATGCGCTGTTTCCGCACATGACGGTCTACGAAAACATGGCGTTCGGGCTGAAGCTCGCGCGCGTGCCGAAGGCCGAGATCGACCGGAAAGTACGCGACGCCGCGCGCATCCTGCAGCTCGACACGCTGCTCGATCGCAAGCCGAAGGCGCTGTCGGGCGGGCAACGGCAGCGCGTCGCGATCGGCCGCGCGATCGTGCGCGAACCCGGCGTGTTCCTGTTCGACGAGCCGCTGTCGAATCTCGACGCGGCGCTGCGCGGCCAGACCCGCATCGAGATCGCGCGGCTGCACCGGCAGTTCGAACGCGCAAGCGTCGTCTACGTGACGCACGACCAGACCGAAGCGATGACGCTCGCCGACAAGATCGTGCTGCTGCACGCCGGCGCCGACACCGCGCAGCACGGCAGCATCGCGCAGGTCGGTGCGCCGCTCGACCTCTACCACCACCCGGCCAGCCGTTTCGTCGCGGGCTTCATCGGGTCGCCGCGCATGAACTTCCTGCCGGCCGTCGTGACCGCCTGCGATGCGCATCGCACGACCGTCACGCTCGCGCCGTCCGGCGAAACCTTCGTACTGCCGCGCGACGGCTCCGCGCTCGGCGCAGGCGCCACCGTGACGCTCGGCATCCGCCCCGAACACCTGACGCTCGGCGCCGCGCACGACGCGACGGCGCTCGCACGCGACGTCGCGCTCGTCGAACGCCTGGGCGAACAGACCTACGTGCACCTCGACCAGCCCGGCGGCAACTCGCTCATCGCGAAGGTGCCCGGTGACGCGCAGGTGCGCAGCGGCGAACGCGTGCTCGTGCATGCGCCGGCCGCGGCCTGCCACCTCTTCACCGAAGACGGCCGCGCGGTGCCCGCGTGCGCCGACGTCCACGTTCACCACTACGCATAAGGATCGGGCATGCGCCTCGGAGTCTGTTACTACCCGGAACACTGGCCGGAAACGATGTGGGCCGACGATGCCCGCCGGATGAAAGCGCTCGGCATCGAGCAGGTGCGGATCGCCGAATTCGCGTGGAGCCGCATCGAGCCGTCGCCGGGCGAATACGACTGGGGCTGGCTCGATCGCGCGATCGCCGTGCTCGGCTCGGCCGGCCTCGAGATCGTGATGTGCACGCCGACCGCGACGCCGCCGAAATGGCTGGTCGACCGCCACCCCGACATCCTCGCGATCGGCGCGGACGGCCGGCCGCGCGCGTTCGGCTCGCGCCGCCACTACGACTTCTCGTCGCCGACCTATCTCGAAGCGTCGCGCCAGATCTGCACGGCGGTCGCCGAGCGCTACGGCCGCCACCCGGCCGTGCGTTACTGGCAGACCGACAACGAGCTGGGTTGCCACCAGACGGTCGTCAGCTACTCGCCGGCCGCGCTCGTGCGCTTCCGTGCGTGGCTGAAGGCGCGCTACGGCACGATCGACGCGCTGAACCGCGCGTGGGGCACCGTGTTCTGGAGCATGGAGTATCGCCATTTCGACGAAGTCGACGCGCCCGTCGGCACCGTGACCGAGGCCCACCCGTCGCATCGCCTCGACTACCGGCGCTTCGCGTCCGACGAAGTCGCACGCTATCACCGGATGCAGGTCGACGTGATCCGCGCGCATTCTCCGGGCCGCCCGGTTGCACACAACTTCATGCAGCTGTTCACCGAGTTCGACCATTACGAGGTGGCGCGCGACCTCGACATCGCGACGTGGGACAGCTATCCGCTCGGCGCGCTCGAGGAGCAATGGTTCGCGCCCGACGTGAAGGCGCGCTGGCTGCGCACCGGCCATCCCGATTTCGCGTCGTTCAATCACGACCTCTATCGCGGCATGTCGAAGCTGCCGTTCTGGGTGATGGAGCAGCAGCCGGGCCCGGTGAACTGGGCGCAGTGGAACCCCGCGCCGCTGCCGGGCATGGTGCGCCTGTGGAGCTGGGAAGCGTTCGCGCACGGCGCGGGCTGCGTGTCGTACTTCCGCTGGCGGCAGGCGCCGTTCGCGCAGGAGCAGATGCATGCGGGCCTGCACACCCCCGACGACAAGCTCGACGAAGGCGGCCGCGAAGCGCAGCGCGTCGCGCACGAGATCGCGGCCGTGCACGACGCCGGCGCGGATGCGGATGGCGCCGTGCGCGCCCCCGTCGCGCTGGTCTTCGACTACGACGCGAAGTGGCTGTTCGAAGTGCAGCCGCAGGGCGCCGATTTCCATTACCCGCGCTTCGCGTTCGAGTACTACTCGGCGCTGCGCGCGCTCGGCTTCGACGTCGACATCGTTTCCGCGCACGCGCCGCTCGACGGCTACCGCCTCGTCGTCGTGCCGCCGCTGCCGGTCGTGCCGGACGATTTCGCCGCGCGGCTCGCCGCATCGGGCGCGCACGCGGTGTTCGGGCCGCGCACCGGCTCGAAGACCGTCGACCTGCAGATCCCGCCGACGCTGCCGCCCGGCCCGCTCGCGTCGATCCTGCCGGTACGCGTGTGGCGCGTCGAATCGCTGCGACCGAACGTGACCGAGCGGATCGACGGCACGCTGCGCGACGGCGCGCCGCTTGCTGGCGATGCGCGCCACTGGCGCGACTTCGTCGAGCTGCACGACGACACGCACAGCACCGTACATGCGCGCTTCGCCGACGGACACCCGGCCTGCGTATCGCACGGCACGCTGCATTACTGGGCCGCGCTGTTCGACGACGCGACCACCGTCCGGCTGTTCGCCGATGCTGCAGTTGCAGCCGGCCTCGCGCCGACGCCGCTCGGCGACGGCGTGCGCGTAAGCCGACGCGGCGGCCTGACCTACGTTTTCAACTATGGCGACACGCCGCACACGATCGACGCGGTACCGCCGTCCGCGTTCGTGCTCGGCACTGCGCAAGTCGGGCCGCAAGACGTGGCCGTGTATCGAAGCCGTTCGTAGCAACCGTCGCCGGCGCCACGACGCGCCGGTCACGCACAACGACACCCAGAACTGGAGACACGTATGACACATCGCCCCCTTCGCGTCGCCGCCCGGCTCGCCACGGCCGCCGCTGTCGCACTGGCATCGCTCGGCCTGACGGCGCCCGCCGATGCCGGCACGCTGACGATCAACATCGCGTTCAAGGGCGCGAGCCAGCGCGCGGTCTGGCAGTCGACGCTCGACGCGTTCCGCAAGGCGCATCCCGACATCGACGTGAAGGCGACCTTCGTCGACGAGGAAGCGTACAAGGTGCAACTCCCCGCATGGCTCACGACCGTCGCACCGGACGTCGTGAACTGGCATGCGGGCGAGCGGATGGCGTACTACGCGAAGCGCGGGCTGTTCGAGGACCTGAGCGGCGACTGGGCGAAGAACAGCTGGGGCGCGATGTACGCGTCGACGCGCGACGCATCGTCGTACAACGGCAAGCAGTACGCGGCGCCGACCGTCTACTACTCGTGGGGGCTGTTCTACCGCAAGGACCTGTTCCACAAGGTCGGCATCGCCGACGAGCCGAAGACGTGGGACCAGTTTCTCGACGCGTGCAAGAAGCTGAAGGCGGCCGGCATCACGCCGATCGCGATCGGCGGCCGCGACGCGTGGACGCTTGCCGGCTGGTTCGACTATCTCGACCTGCGCCTGAACGGCAACGCGTTCCACCAGCAGTTGATGGCCGGCGACGTGCCGTACACCGACCCGCGCGTGAAGAAGGTCTACACGACGTGGAAATCGCTGATCGACGCGGGCTACTTCATCGATAACGCGCTGTCCTACGATCTCGACGGCGCGCAGCCGTTCCTGTTCCAGGGCAAGGCCGCGATGATGCTGATGGGCACCTTCATCGCGGCCGGCTTCCCTCCGAACGTGAAGCAGGAAATGGGCTACTACCGCTTCCCGATCATCGACCCGAAGGTGCCGACCGCCGAGGACGGCCCGGTCGAATCGCTGCATATCCCGACGAAGGCGAAGAACAAGGCCGACGCGCACACGTTCCTCGCGTTCGTCGAAACGCCCGAGATGGGCGCGAAGCTCGCGGAGGGGCTCGGTTCGCTGTCGGCCAACAGCAAGTCGCCGGAGCCGGCCGATCCGATCTCGCGCATCGGCTTCCGGATCCTCGCCGACACGAAGGGCGGCGTCGCGCAGTTCTACGATCGCGACATGACGAAGGAAATGGCCGACGAGGGGATGAAGGGCATGCAGCAGTTCCTCGCGAATCCCGCGCAGCTCGATACGGTGCTCGCGCAACTCGAGCAGACACGCAAGCGGATCTACAAGAAGTGACTGCGTGACCCAACCGGCGGCCCCGCGCCGCCGCGCTCGTTCAGGAGGCTTGCCGTGTCCAGTCCGATCACGTCCACCCCGCCCGCCGGCGCGGGCGCCGCGCCGCCGCCACGCGGTGCATCTGCTGCCACCGCACTGCCGGCACGCCGCCCGTCGCCCGCCGTGCGACGGCAGCAACGCGCCGCGTGGCTCTTTCTCGCGCCGGCCTGCGCGATGGTTGCCGTCTATGTGATCTGGCCGATCCTGTCGACGCTGTGGCTGAGCCTGTACAACTGGGACGGGATGACCGAGCGCACCTTCGTCGGTCTCGCGAACTATGTGGAGTTGCTGCATGCGCCGACGTTCTACACGGCGCTGCGCAACAACGTGATCTGGCTCGCGCTGTTCATGCTCGCGCCGCCGCTCGGCCTCGCGCTCGCGTTGTACCTGAACCAGGCAGTCGGCGGCATCCGGCTCGTGAAGTCGCTGTTCTTCGCGCCGTTCGTGCTGTCCGGCGTGGTCGTCGGCCTGATCTTCTCGTGGTTCTACGATCCGACCTTCGGGCTGCTCGCGCTGATCGCCGGGCACGGCATCCCGGTGCTCGGCGATGCACGCTACGCGACGTTCGGCATCGTGTTTGCCGCGCTGTGGCCGCAGACCGCGTACTGCATGATCCTGTATCTCACCGGCCTCACGTCGCTCAACCCGGAACAGATCGAAGCCGCACGGATGGAAGGCGCGCGCGGATTCGCGCTGCTGTGGCATGTCGTGCTCCCGCAGTTGCGACCGACCACCTTCATGGCGATCGTCGTCACGGTGATCGGCGCGCTGCGCAGCTTCGACCTGATCTCGGTGATGACGAGCGGCGGCCCGTTCGAGAGCTCGACCGTGCTCGCGTATTACATGTACGACCAGGCGATCAAGTACTACCGGCTCGGCTATTCCGCGTCGATTGCGGTCGTGCTGTTCGCGATCATGCTCGTCTACATCGTGTTCCAGTTGCGCCGCCTGCTGCGCAACGAGCAATAACCTGACCGGTGGCCATCATGTTTCCGACTCCCGTTGCTCAATGGAAGCCTGTCTCGCGCAGGCTGTACAAGCTGTCGTTGCCGGTTGCGCTGCTGATCTGGCTGTTGCCGATGATCGCGGTGTTCGTCACGTCGGTGCGCTCGACCGAGGAACTGGTCGAAGGCCACTACTGGGGCTGGCCACGGCACTTTTCGATGATCGAGAACTACCGCGACGCGCTGACGACGTCGCCGATGCTGCATTACTTCTGGAACAGCGTGCAGATCACGGTGCCGTCCGTGCTTGGCTCGATCGCGCTCGCAGCGATGGCCGGATTCGCGCTCGCGACTTACAAGTTTCGCGGGAGCACGGCACTGTTCGGGACGTTCGTCGCGGGTAATTTCGTGCCGGTACAGGTGCTGATGATTCCGGTGCGGGATTTGTCGCTCAGGCTCGGCGTGTTCAATACGGTCGAGGCGCTGATCCTGTTTCATGTCGCGTTTCAGACGGGGTTCTGCACGCTGTTTCTGCGCAACTTCATCAAGCAGTTGCCGTTCGAGTTGATCGAGGCGGCAAGGATCGAAGGCGCGGGGGAATGGACGGTGTTTTACCGGATCGTGCTGCCGTTGATCCGGCCTGCGTTGGCTGCGCTGGCGATTCTCGTTTTTACGTTCGTGTGGAATGACTACTTCTGGGCGCTGTGCCTGACGCAAGGGGATGAGGCCGCACCGATCACGGCAGGCGTTGCCGCGTTGAAGGGGCAATGGACGACGTCGTGGAATCTCGTGTCGGCCGGGTCGATTCTCGCGGCGCTGCCGTCCGTCGCGATGTTCTTCGCGATGCAGAAGCATTTTGTGGCGGGGCTGACGTTTGGGGCGACCAAAGGCTGAACGCGCAGCTTCGCGTATTCGTATCTCCCCCTCCGCATCGTGAGGTTGCCCGCTTCGGCGGGCTTTTTTTCTAATGCCACGTCGACGATGCGTGATCGTCTACAAAAAGCCGCCGCAGGCCTCGTGAGCACACGGCGGTCTCATGACGATCGTCGACGGTCAAACAACGCTCAGTAGTCCCACACAACAGGAACAAAGCGAAATCCGTCACCAGTCTTCGCAATATGTCCGATGGACGGAAACGCGACATGCGCAGCGGCCAGTAGCGAGCCGGTCTCCGAGGCTTCATTGAACAGCGCGATACGTACGGCGGCAGCCGCTTCAGGGTCATGCTCGAAGCCATTTTGCCACTCGGGATGATCGAAGTTGACTTCGAAAATCGCATCGCCTGCGAACGTGAGCTTTTCGCCGTTCGATGCGACGTCCACGACACAGTGCCCCGGTGTGTGTCCCCCCGTCACGCGCGCCGACACGCCTGCCGCGACTTCCACGGTCTGATCGAATTGCACGATATTTTCGCCGTAGAGTGCCACGAATTTTGCGGCAGCCTTACGGAGTGCCGGAGGCACCGTTTCCGGCATCACCGTCTTGCTGAAATCCGGATTCTTCCAGAACGCCACTTCCGCGGCCGACACGTGAATGCGCACGTCCGGGCGCAGCTTGGCCTTGACGCCGTCGACGTTCAGCCCACCGACATGATCCATGTGCATATGGGTAATCACGATATCGGTGATCGCGGACAAGTCGATGCCGGCCGATTCCAGCCGCATCACCGACTTCCCGGCGCGCGAGAAGTATTCGAAGCCGTCGCCCACGCCGGAGTCGATCAGGATCAGGCGTTCGCCGCTGCGCACGAGCGCGATGTTCAGCGCCCAGTCGAACATGTCGCGTTGCAGGAAGCGACCATCGAACCATGCGTTCCGGTCCGCTTCGCTCACGTTGGTGGACATGGTGGTAGTCGGCAGCGGCAGCACGCCGTCGCTGATCAGCACGACGTCGACGTTACCGACGCGAACGGCGTAGCGGGACGGCACGAGTTCGCCTGAACCGTCCTTGCCAAGGTCGGCGGTAACCGGCTGAACATTACGGGTGGTTTCTCTCATCTTCAATCGTCCTCGTCATCAAGTGGGGAAGCCGCATGGCAGGGTGCGGTTCACGAGCACGAACATGAACGTCGCGTGCTTCGTCTGGCTCGCCTTTCAATTGGCTTGAGACGGATTGTAGTCAGGGGGACGAATGCCGGAAGCACCCGGGACGTGCACATCATGTTGTCCATGCGACAACAATCAACGACGGGTGGGAAACGAGAGGCAACGCGAGTGGCGGACTTGTCGACCAGGTGTTCGATGACAGCGTCGCTTCATAACCGAAGACGGCTTCATGGCGGCGACTCGGGGCTTCGAAGGGTGGTTCGGCGGATCGGGTAGCGAGCGCAAAGAAGCACAGGGAATGGCGACACGGTGCCTGGAATGAACACGGAGGTATCGGACGTGATGCAGTCGGACGTGAATGCGCTCACCCGCGCGCCTGCCCTTGCGAGCCAGGATCTCCTGCGAAATGCGAAGCGGCGTGCCGCCCCTTGGCCGTATTCCACCATTCCGCACCACCTCGCCCCGGCAATCGCCGAAGAGCTTTCCTGCACAGCCGCTCCTACTCGCTCCCCGCCCCCTTGATCCTCAACTGCGCATCGATCGACCCGATGTTCTTCTCGTGAGACACGAGCATCTGCGTGAGCGCATGGTGCATGTCGGGCTGTGCGAGCGTCGGCAGCAACGCCTGCAGCTTCCGCACGACCCACCGCTGCCCACGATTCAAAAATGCCAGCCGCTCCGCCAGATCGTCGATCGCCATCGCCTTCTCATAGAACGCCCCGGTAGCATGCGTCGGCGTCGCATCGAGCGACCGAATCGCATCGACCAGCACCGCACACCAGTGCGCCTCATCCTGCCGAATCGCAGCCACCAGCCGATGAAGTTCAGGATCGTCGATTGCCGCCGCCGTCTCCGATGCAACACGTGCACCTGCGCGTTCGGCTTCCAGCAGTTCATTCAGCAACGCAAGCAACGCGTCGCGCTGCGCATCAGCGGATTCGTCCGCTGCTTTGGCGAGACGGGCGTCGTGCCCGTCGTCGTGGGTCCGGTTCGACATGCGATGTCCTCCGTTCAGGAAGCGTGGCGCACCGGTTCGTCCGGCGTGGTTCCGTCAGGCACTGCTCACACGACGGCGTCCACGCATCACGGCTGACAACAGCGGGGCCACACGAAGAATGGCTCACAGTCTGACATAGCCCCGTGACACGCGCCTCCAGACGGCCCGCTGTGCGTGAGGCGCATCAAGACACACCGCGCAATGCACAAGCCGACATCACGTCCACCCTTCGAGCCTCAACGTCGACCGTACCAACCGCTGCTCCTCCTGCTCGATCTCCCGCAGATACTCGACGCACTGGCGGATATGCTCGCTCGCGGCCTTGCGCGCCTGATCCGGCAACCGCCCCGTCACCGCGTTATAAAGCCGCGCATGCTGCCGATCGATCTGCTTCTTCAACGGCTCGCGGTGATAGAGATTGTTCACCGACGCAAACACCGAACTCAGCAGCAGATCCGTCAACGACTGCAGCGTATTCACGAGCACCGGGTTATGCGAAGCCTCGCAAATCGCGAGATGAAACGCATGATCGAGCTTCGCCCGCGCGGCCGGGTCGAGATCCTGCGCGTCGGCCGCGGTCATCTCCTCATAGCGGCGCTTGATCAGGATGAAATCCGCCGGCGTTCCGCGCAGCGCCGCGAGCCGCGCGGCCTCCGTCTCGAGCATCCCGCGCACCTCGAACAGGTCGTAAAGCGTGCGCGGCTGCGAGCCGAGCAGATGCATCATCGGCGTGATCTCGCGTTGCGGGGTCAGGCTCGCAACGAACGAGCCCTTGCCATGCGTGGTGTCAATGATCCCGCGCGCACGCAGCAGCTTCATCCCTTCCCGCACGGCCGTGCGCGACACGCCGAGCTTCTCGGTCAGCCGCCGTTCAGACGGCAATGCCTGCCCGGCCTTCAGCACGCCATCGACGATCAGCTTCTCGATACGCTCGGCAACGACATCGGCCACGTTCCGCGCCGGGCTCGCTCGATCCTGCATTTCCATACTGGTATGACCACTTCGGAAGGATATCGTCGATTTTCGCATAAACCCTTGTAGATATTCAGTTTTATGGCAATCGATACAGCCGCTTTCCGGGCACCCGATAAAAACTGGTATGACCACATCCGCCACGTCTGGACACGCACGCGCCGCCCGCCAAGAATCCATCCCTTCCGGCGTGCCGCGCCTCGCGCAGCCGCCTGCATGGTGGAGACAACCCCGATGAGTTTCACCTACGACGAACGGATCGACGGCCCGCTGGCGACCGTCGGCCGCGACACACTTGTCGCCGCACTGCACGCTGCGGCGCCCGGCCTCGACGTGCTCCACGAACGCGAGGCGCTCAAGCCGTTCGAATGCGACGGCCTCGCTGCGTACCGCACGGTGCCGCTCGCGGTCGTGCTGCCCGACACGGTCG
>NZ_JAAGPG010000218.1:0-237 GCF_017104665.1 Burkholderia sp. Se-20378
TTTGTTTATGCTATTGTGTTGCGTACGTCTTGAGTCGCTAGAGTGTTATAAGGTACAGGTCACAGTCGCTTTGCGTCATGGTGATTGTTGTAGCGTGGTCGTGTTATGTGTCTGTTTAGTGTATAACATGGATAGTTCGATGTTGAGCTTGTTTCTTTGGGTGTGGTGCGGTTTTGTTAGTTTATCATTGATAGTGCGTCTGCTATCTTATGTTAGTGTTGTTTTTTTTTTTTTTTT
>NZ_JAAGPG010000219.1:0-13046 GCF_017104665.1 Burkholderia sp. Se-20378
TGCCCCTGCGGCGCGTTCGAGCGGCAGGGGCGCGACGACTTCTCGCTGCTGTGGTCGGGCGAGGCCGCGGCGCTTGCGCGCGAAGAGGATGCGGGCGAACTGACGCAACGCTTGTGGCGCGACGCACTGGCGTGCGCGGCGGGGCTGCGCGACGCGTTCCCGCAGGCGGTCTGAACCACCGGGAAGGGGGCGCCGGCGCGGGAGCATCGGCGTATCATCTGGGTTTTCGTCAGCCCGATCCAGGCACCCCCACCATGACCTCCGTCGACACTACCCCCGTCCTCGACCATGACAAGCTCGTTACCTTCATCGAGCGCAAGTGGAACGATGAAATCCTCCACGCCCTGACCGACTACATCGCGATCCCCGCCAAGAGCCCCGCATTCGACCCCGACTGGGCGAAGCGCGGCTATCTCGAGCGCGTCGTCACCGATGCCGCGCAGTGGGCCGAGCGGCAGCCCGTGAAGGGCCTGAAGCTCGAGATCGTGCGCCTGCCGGGCCGCACGCCGGTGATCTTCTTCGAATCGCCCGCCACGCGTTCGGGCAGCACCGACACGATCCTGCTGTACGGCCACCTCGACAAGCAGCCCGAATTCGACGGCTGGCGCGCGGACCTCGGCCCGTGGACGCCGAAGTACGAGAACGGCAAGCTGTACGGCCGCGGCGGCGCGGACGACGGCTATGCGATCTACGCGAGCCTCGCGGCGCTCGGCGCGCTCGACGAGCAGGGCATCGAGCGGCCGCGCTGCGTCGGCCTGATCGAGACCTGCGAGGAATCGGGCAGCTACGACCTGCTGCCGTACGTCGACGCGCTGCGCGACCGGCTCGGCCAGGTGTCGCTCGTCGTGTGCCTCGATTCGGGCGCCGGCAACTACGACCAGATGTGGCTCACCACGTCGCTGCGCGGGCTCGTGTCCGGCGACCTGCAGGTCGAGGTGCTCGAGGAAGGCGTGCACTCGGGCGTCTTCGGCGGCATCGCGCCGTCGAGCTTCCGCGTGATGCGCCAGCTGTTCGAACGCCTTGAAGATGCGAAGAACGGCAACCTGCTGCCGGGCGAGTTCCATTGCGAGATTCCCGACAGCCGCGTGCGCGAAGCCGAAGCGGCCGCTTCGATTCTGGGCGACGCCGTATGGAAGGGGCTGCCGTGGGCCTGCGGCGCGGACGGCAAGCCGGTGCTGCCGACCACGACCGATCCGCGCGAGGCGCTGCTGAATTCGACGTGGCGTCCGTCGCTGTCGGTCACCGGCGCGGCCGGCCTGCCGGCGCTCGCCGATGCGGGCAACGTGCTGCGTCCGCGCACCGCGTTCAAGCTGTCGCTGCGCCTGCCGCCGCTCGTCGACGCCGCGCAGGCCGTGCAGCAGCTGAAGGCACTGCTCGAACTCGATCCGCCGTACAACGCGAAGGTCACGTTCAAGCCGGACGCGGGTGCCGCGACCGGCTGGAGCGCACCGGATCTCGCGCCGTGGCTTGCGTCGTCGCTCGATGCCGCGTCGCGTCGCCACTTCGGCGCCGACTGCGCGTACATGGGCCTCGGCGGCACGATTCCGCTGATGAACGTGCTGCAGGAAGGTTTCCCGTCCGCGCAGTTCATGGTGTGCGGCGTGCTCGGGCCGAAGTCGAACGCGCACGGCCCGAACGAATTCCTGCACGTGCCGTATGCGAAGAAGCTGACGGCGGCGGTCGCGGACGTGATCGCGACCGCGCGCTGATCGCCAAGCGCCAAGCGCTCGGCGCTTGGCGCTTGGCGTGACAACTGTCCAACCCGATGTGACGGAACCTTGCCGATGACCGCACTGCCGACGCCCGATACCGAACCGCTGCGCATGCGCGCCGAACCGCTGCATGCATTCGTCGCGGCACTCTGGGAACGAGCCGGCAGCAGCGAGCGCGAGGCAACGCTCGTCGCCGATCACCTGGTCGGCGCGAATCTCGCGGGCCACGATTCGCACGGGATCGGGATGATCCCGAACTACGTCGCGTCGTGGCGGGAAGGGCAGTTGCAGTTGAACGGGCACGCGTCGATCGTCCGCGACGGCGGCGCGGTGCTGACGATCGACGGCGGGCGCGGCTTCGGCCAGGTGATCGCGTTCGAGGCGATGGTCGAAGGGATCGACCGCGCGCGACGCATGGGCATCTGCGCGATCGGGCTGCGCGACGTGCATCACCTCGGCCGTATCGGGCACTGGGCCGAGCAGTGCGCGCGCTCGGGGCTTGTGTCGTTCCATTTCGTCAACGTGCCGGGCGACCTGCTGGTCGCGCCGCTGCACGGCACCGATCCGCGCTTCGGCACGAACCCGTTCTGCGCCGCGTATCCGCGTGCGGGCAGGCCGCCGCTGCTGCTCGATTTCGCGACGAGCGCGATCGCGTACGGCAAGACGCGCGTCGCGTACAACCAGGGCAAGCGCGTGCCGGCCGGCTCGCTGATCGACCATCGCGGCCAGCCGACCGACGATCCGGCCGTGATGCACGAGCAGCCGTTCGGTGCGCTGCTGCCGTTCGGGCTGCACAAGGGGTACGCGCTGGCGGCGATGTGCGAGATTTTCGGCGGTGCGCTCGTCGGCGGGCATACGACCTACGGCGACACGCTGCAGAAGACGAGCGCGATCGTCAACGGGATGCTGTCGGTGCTGATCGATCCGAATGCGTTCGATGCGGCCGACGCCGAGCGCGAAGCCGATGCGTTCGTCGCATGGGCGAAGGCGTCGCCGCAGGCCGGCGACGCACCGGTGCAGGTGCCGGGCGAGCCGGAAGAGGCGAGCCGCGCGGCGCGCGGCGCCGGCGGCATTCCGGTCGATCGCGCGACGTGGCGGCAGATTCGCGAGAGCGCGGCGGCGGTCGGCTTCGACGACGCCGAGCTCGACGGGTGGACGCAGCGCTGTACGGCATCCGCATGAGCTGGCAATCGGAAAAGGCGCACGGCGAGGAGATCGCGTATCAGCTCGCGCCGCTCGGCAACGTGACGGTCGTGCGGTTCTTCAGCGGTGCGGCGATGCGGCTCGACGGCGTGATGTTCGGCTTCATGTCGCGCGGGTCGCTGTTCCTGCGTGTGGATGACGTGAACCGTCCGGCGTTCGTCGCGGCGGGGATGGGGCCGTTCTCGTACGAGCGGCCCACGCGGACGGTTTCGCTCGACGGCTATTACGAGGCGCCGGCCGACGTGCTCGAGGACGCAGGCGCGCTGTTCGACTGGTGCCGCAGCGCGTATCGCGCGGCGTTGCTGGCGGGGCCGCCGAAGCGGAAGGCGAGGACGGCATCGATAGCGAGGCCGGTGCAGGAAGCGAAGCAGGCGTCGAAGCGAGGCGCCAAGCCGGTGTCGAAAGTGTCGCCGAAGCCTGCGCCCGCGCAGGAGGCCAGGCTGGGATCGAAGCGGGCCGCCAAGCCGGTGTCGAAAGTGTCGCCGAAGCCAGTGCCGGTACAGGAAGCGAAGCCGGCATCGAAGCGAGTCGCCAAGCCGGCGTTGAAAGTGTCGCCGAAGCCTGCGCCCGCGCAGGACGCCAAGCTGGGATCGAAGCGGGCCGCCAAGCCGGTATTGAAAGCGTCGCCGAAGCCTGCACCGGCGGAGGAAGCGAAGCCGGCATCGAAGCGAGTCGCCAAACCGGCGTCGAAAGTGTCGCCGACGCCTGCATCCGCGCAGGAGGCCAGGCTGGGATCGAAGCGGGCCGCCAAGCCGGTATTGAAAGCGTCGCCGAAGCCAGTGCCGGTACAGGAAGCGAAGCCGGCATCGAAGCGAGTCGCCAAGCCGGTGTCGAAAACGTCGCCAAAGCCTGTGCCCGCGCAGGAAGCCAAGCAGGTATCGAAACGAGTCACCAAACCGGCGTCAAAGGCGTCGCCGAAGCCGGTGCCTGTGCGGGAAGCCAAACCGACGTCGAAACCGGCAGCGAAATCCCCGACGAAGCGCAAGCAAACATAGTGCGGGTCGCGCGAAGCGAAAGCCGCGCGATTTCCGTTTTGTCGGCCCGGCCGTCGCCTGGCGATGCACGCGACGTGAGCCGGCCAGCGCAAGGGCGGCCGGGGCGCACAGTCACGAATCCGTCAAGCTCGTGCCGCACCGCACATCCCCCATGCTTCACAACAGCGGCCTCGGCGTTTATGATCGGCGCGGGTTGCACCCGTGCCTGGCGCGACCTGAGCCGGCCTCGCCGCCGGCCCCGCGAACGGCGCATCGTACGTCGCGCGGGATGCTTCCCCACTCATCATTCCAGACGGAGACAGCCGATGCTCGTCCTGATTCTCGGTTTAGCGATCTTCCTTGGTGTGCACTCGATCCGGATCGTCGCGGACGGCTGGCGGTCAGCGATGATCGAGCGGATCGGCGAGAAAGGCTGGAAGGGCCCCTATGCGATCGCGTCGATCGTCGGCTTCGTGCTGATCATCTGGGGTTACGGCATCGCGCGCCAGGGCGCGACGCTGCTGTGGGTGTCGCCCGTCGGCGTGCGCCACCTCACCGGCATGCTGACCGCCATCGCATTCGTGCTGATCGCCGCGTCCTACGTGCCCGGCAACCGCATCAAGACGCTCGTCGGCCATCCGATGGTGGCCGGCGTGGCGGTGTGGGCCATCGCGCACCTGCTCGCGAACGGCACGCTGCACGCAGTCGTGCTGTTCGGCGCGTTCTTCGTGTGGGCGCTCGTCGATTTCGTCGTGTGGCGTGCGCGTGACCGCCGCGATGGCGTGCGCTATCCGGCGGGCAGGCTGTCGGGCGACGTCGTGGCGATCGTGGCCGGGCTCGTCGTGTGGGCCGTCTTCGCGCTGTTCCTGCACGGCTGGCTGATCGGCGTGCGGCCGTTCGGCTGAGCAGCCGGGAAGTTGGGCGCCTGAGAAGGTGAGCGACCGGGCGGCGGCGGACCGGCGCGCCGCTCGCCCCTCCGGGGCAACGGTCAGCGCGCCTTCGCGCCGGCCGTGTCGCCGAGTTGCGCCGGCTTGCGGCGCACGAAATACGCCGCGACGATCGCGAGCGCCGTCAATACCGTGAACCAGAACTGGAAGCGCGAATCCGGGTTGAACGCCTGCGAGCCGAGCACGGCGACCAGCGCCAGCAGTGCGATCCAGTTCGACACCGGATAAAACCACGCGCGGAACGCCTGCGGATCGCGCGGTGCGTGCTTCTCCTGCCGGCGCATCGCGAAGTGCGCGACGATGATGAAGATCCACACGATCATCACAAACGCGCCGCTGCTTTTCGCGAGCATCAGGAACAGGTCGCCGCCGCTCACGAAGTGAATGCCGAGGATCGATACGCAGATCGCCAGGCACAGCACGAGCGCGTTCATCGGCACGCCTTTCGCGTTGGTCCGGCCGAACATCGCGGGCGCGTGGCCGCGCTGGCTGAGCGAGAACAGCATGCGCGAGTTCGAGAACAGGAACGAGTTCATCACCGACATGAACGACACGAACAGCACGAGCTTCATCGCGACGGCCGCGCTCGTGAAGCCCGCCATGCTGAACAGCGACACGTACGGCGATTTCAGGTTGGCCTTGTCGGTCCACGGCATGCACAGGATCAGGATCGACACCGAGCCGACGTAGAACACCATCACGCGCACGATCACGCTCTTGATCGCGCGGATCACGTTCTTGCTCGGGTTCTCGGATTCGCCGGCCGCAACGGCCGCGATTTCGCTGCCGCCGAGCGAGAAGATCACGACCATCACGCCGGCGAGCACGGGCGAAATGCCGTTCGGCATGAAGCCGCCGTGATCCGTCAGGTTGATGAGCCCCGGTGCGGGAATGCGCGGCTGGAAGCCGAGCAGGATCGATGCGCCGAGCGCCATGAAGATGATGATCGTCGTCACCTTCGCGAACGACAGCCAGTATTCCGCTTCACCAAACGAGCGCACCGAGTACGCGTTGCTCGCGATCAGCGTGACGAGCATGAACAGCGCGCCGCCCCACACGGGCAGCCACGGCAGGAAATCGTGGAGGATCGCGCCGAGCAGGATCGCCTCGACGGTGATCGTCATCATCGACTTGAACCAGTACAGCCAGCCGACCGCGAAGCCGGCCCATTCGCCGAGATAGCTGCTCGCGTAGGTGGAGAACGATCCGCTGTCGGGATTGCGGGAGGCCATTTCGCCGAGCATGAACATGACCAGCGTGACGATCACGCCGCCGATCAGGTACGACAGGATCGCCGCGGGGCCGGCGGTCGCGATGATGGCGCCGGAGCCGACGAACAGGCCCGCGCCGATCACGCCACCAAGCGCGATCATCGTGATGTGTCGTTGCTTGAGGCTTTGCCTCAACGAGTTGTCCTGCATCTCCTACCTCTAGTTATTGTTGGCCCGTTGGCCGGGAACGCATCGGGTAGCGCGGCGGCAAGCGTTCTGCCGCCGCAAGGGGCGCCGATGTCGAGGGAGCGTGTGTGACGCGATGTGCCGGGCCGCCGGCGGTGAATCGGAATGGCGGCCGCGAAGTGCCGGTCGGTGCCCGCGAGAGGGCGATGACGACGACAACCCCGGATTGTGGGCGGACACCGCCGTCACGGCAAACGAGATATGCGAAAGACGTCTTGCGGTTTGCTCATCAATTGCCGGCTCGTCCATGCCCGCGTCGACATGAACTACATGAAAGCGCGGCGATGGGAGCGGCGCCGGTCTCCCGATATCGTTGTTTCCACGCGGCAACGTCTCGGGTTCGACGGTCGCCGCGACGACGACAACGCTTCCATGGAGACACGAATGACGCATACCCAGGTCGTGCCGTTGACTCGGTCACGCGCACCGGTTCCGCCCCGCCATTGCACGTTCGACGTGCGCGATTGGGACATCCTGAGCCGCTACTGGCATCCGGTCGCGTTCGCGACCGAGGTGGGCGACCGCCCGCTTGCCGTGACGCTGCTCGACGAACGCATCGTGCTGTTCCGGTCCGGCGGCGCCATCGTCGCGGCACGCGACGTATGTCCGCACCGCGGCGCGCCGCTGAGCCGCGGCTGGGTGGTCGAGGATCGGCTCGTGTGCCCGTATCACGGCCTCGAATATGCGGCGGACGGCAAGTGCGTGCGCATTCCGTCGCAGCCCGACGGCCCGATTCCGGAGCGCCTGTGCCTGACGACCTATGCGGCGCAGCAGGCCTACGGGCTCGTATGGGTGTCGCTGGGCGGCGGCGAGCTGCCGCTGCCGGATTTCCCCGCGTGGAACGCGGAAGGCTTCCAGCAGATCCTGCCGCCGTCGATCGACATCCGCGCGTCGGCCGGCCGGCAGACCGAGGGCTTCATCGACGTCGCGCACTTCGCATGGATTCATCACGAGAGCTTTGCCGACCGCCGCAATCCGGTCGTGCCGCAGTACTCGGTGGAGCGGCGCGAGAACGGCCTGCACGCGGAGTATGTGAGCACGGTCAGCAACTTCCCCAAGTCGATGCAGCATCGCGCACCCGAGGGCTTTCCGTGGCGGCGCGTGTTCGAAGTCGACGTGCCGTTCTTCGCGCGCCTCACCGTGCATTTTCCGGAAGGCGGCCGGCTCGCGATCCTGAACGCGGCCAGCCCGGTTTCCGCCCGCCTGACGCGCCTGTTCGTGCCGATCGCGCGCAACTTCGATCACGACCTGCCGCTCGATGACGTGTATGAATTCAATCGCCAGGTATTCGAGGAAGATCGCGAGATCGTCGAGCAGCAGTGCCCGGAGGACTTGCCGATCGACCATTCGCACGAAGCGCCGATCCTGGCCGATCGCTCGTCCGGTGCATACCGGCGCGCGCTCGGCGAGATCGGGCTTGGCCAGTCTTATGCGCGCTGAGCGGCGCACGGGAGCCATGATGAAGATCTGGGAATGCGTGATCTGCGGGTTTCGATACGACGAGGCTGAAGGCCTGCCGCAGCACGGGATCGCGGCCGGCACGCGCTGGGAAGACGTGCCGGACGACTGGATGTGTCCCGACTGCGCGACCGGCAAGCACGATTTCGACATGCAGGTGGTGGCGGCATGAGCACGAATGAAACGTCAGACAGCCGCGGCGATCCGGTCGTCATCGTCGGCACGGGCCTCGCGGGTTATACGGTTGCACGCGAATGGCGCAAGCTCGACGGCGACACGCCGCTCGTGATGATCAGCCGCGACGACGGCAGCTTCTATTCGAAGCCGGCGCTGTCGAACGCGCTCGCGCAACGCAAGACGCCCGAGCAGCTCGCGATGTCCGATGCGCGGACGATGGCGGAGCAGCTGCACGCAACCATCCGGACGCACTGCGCGGTGCGGCGGATTTGCGCCGACGAACACGAGATCGTGCTCGACGACGGGAGTACGCAGCGTTATCGCGCGCTCGTCCTGGCGACCGGTGCCGATGCGCGGCGCGTGCCCTGCGAAGGCGACGGCGCGGCCGACGTGCTGTCGATCAACGACCTGGCCGACTACGCGCGGTTTCGCGGCGGGCTGCGCGACTGCCGCTCGGTCGCGATGCTCGGCGCGGGGCTGATCGGTTGCGAGTTCGCGAACGATCTGATCGCGGCGGGGCTGACCGTGACCGTGATCGACCCCGCCGACGCGCCGCTGTCGCGATTGCTGCCGGCGGAGGCCGGCCGCGTGTTCGGCCATGCGCTGAGCGACGCGGGCGTGCACCTGCGGCTCGGCACGGGCGTGCGCTCGATCGCGCGTCTCGCACGCGGGGACCGGCTTGCGCTGACGGACGGCGGGCACCTCGAGGCCGACCTCGTGATATCGGCGATCGGGCTCGTGCCGAGAGTGGCACTGGCGCGGGACGCGGGGCTCGACGTCGCGGACGGCATCGTGACCGACGCAGGGTGCCGCACGAGCGCACCGGACATCTTCGCGCTCGGCGACTGCGCGGCGATAGAAGGGCGGGTCCGGCCGTATGTGTTGCCGATCATGCACGCGGCGCGCGCACTCGCGCAGGGCTTGCGTGGCACGCCAACCCGCGTGGCGTTTCCGGTGATGCCGATCGTCGTCAAGACGCCGGCGATCCCCGCCGTGGTCGTCACGGCGGACGGTGGTGGCCGCTGGACCACGGAGGTCGGCGTGGGTGACGCGCCGCGTGCGACGCGCGCGCTTTGCGCGGATCCCGACTCCGGGCGCATCACGGGTTTTGCACTGCTCGACGCGGCAACGGCGGAAAAAGCCGCGCTGCTGAAGACGATGGCCGCTGACGCAGCGACCTAGCCTGCGGCCCGCGTCGATCCCGACATGGCGCCTTTCCAGATGCGCCATCGACAGGCAGCTTCTTCGCTGACCGACCCCTGTCGCGGACGCGTCCCGCACGCAGCATGCGGGGCCGTCCGTTCATTGCCGCGAGCCTCGGCTCGCGGCTTTTTTGCTTTTCAATGCGGACGGCGCGCGATTTCCGGCACCAGTTTCTTCGCGACGCCGGACACGAGTCGCCGCAGCCAGACGGCAGCTGCGCTGCGATGCGTGCGGTCGTGCCAGAGCTGGTAGTAGGTCAACGCCTGCGGCTCGCACGGAATCGGTTCGATGCGCAGCGGCAGCAGGCTGCAGAAGTGCGTTGCGAGCGTGCGCGTCGTCGTGAACAACAGGTTCGAGCGCATCAGTACGTAAGGCGCCATGCCGAAATAGGGCATCGTCGTCGTGACGTTTCTCGACAGGCCGCCGCGCGCGAGTTCCCGATCGATGGTGCCGAGCCCGGTCGCGTGATGGGTCGTCACGCCGAGATGGTCGGCTTCGCGGTAGACGTCCGCGGTGAGCTGGCCGCGCCGGATCCGATGATCGTCCCGCATCACGCACACGAGGTCGTCGCGGCATAGCGGCTGCAGATGCAGCTGCTGAGGTGGCGTGCTCCAGTTGCCGACCGCCAGGTCGAGCGAGCCGCTTTCGAGTGCGTGTTCGTACCCGCCGTCCACGGTCATCAGGTGCTGGAATTCGATGCGCGCGCCCGGCGCCTCCTGCTTGAACGCGTCGACGATCGCGGGCAGGAAGAACACGTCGAGATAGTCGGGGGAGCCGATCCGGAAGGTGCGGTGCGTCGTGGCGGGATTGAACGTGCTGGCCGGATTCAGCACGGCGGCGATGCCGGCGAGCGCCTGGTCGAGCGGCTCGACGAGCGTCATCGCGTGACTGGTCGGCACCATCCGGCTGCCGCTTCGCACCAGCAGCGGATCGCCGGTGATCGCGCGCAGCCGGCGCAACGCGACGCTGATGGTCGGTTGCGATTGGCCGAGCAACACGGCGGTTCGCGAGACGCTCGATTCGGTGATGAGCGTGTGAAGGATCTTCAGAAGATGCGCGTCGATGACGTATCGGGACATGCGGGCTGCCGGTGGGGATATCGTGCCCCGATGTATACGTAGCGATATTTCGACCGTCAATCGAGCGGATATCCGGAGCCGCGCGAGCGGGCCTTGCGCGGTGGACTTCATAACGGATCGGATATCGCGTCTATGTCCGTGCCGTCATGGCCCCGGAATGGCAGCCGGTGCGGTGCGCGCGACGCGTTCGCGTCAGATCGGCTTGACGAACAACCCGACGGTCAGCACCGCGCCGATGCAGACGATCCCGATCCGCAGCACGCGTTCGTTCACGCGATGCAGCGCCCAGGTGCCGAGCAGCCCGCCGACGATCGCGCCGCCGCCGAGCGCGAGCGCCTTGTCCCAGTGCAGGTGCGGCGACGTCAGGAACAGCACGACGGCCGAGGCGTTCATCACGCCCGCGAGCGCGTTCTTCGTCGACATCGCGTGGCGCGGCGACAGGCCGGCCATCGTCAGCACGGCCATCATCAGGAAGCCGAGCCCGCCGCCGAAGTAGCCGCCGTAGATCGCGATCATGAACTGCGAGAGCGCGGCGGGGACGGTGCCGAGGTGGGCCGTGCCTTCACTCGGCTTGCGGAAAAAGCTGCCCCACGCGAACACGATCGTCGCGAACAGCACGAGCCACGGCACGAGGCGCGAGAAGATCGACGAAGGGGTTTTCAGCAACAGCAGCCCGCCGAGCGCACCGCCGACCACGCTGATGAAGAACATCGCGCGAAACGACAGCTTGCCGACGCCGCGCACCATGTTGCGGCTCGCCCAGCCGGTCGTGACCTGCGCGGGAAACAGCGCGACCGTCGACGTGATGTTCGCCGCGAGCGGCGACATGCCCGACACGATCAGCGCGGGCAGCGTGACGAACGAGCCGCCGCCGGCGAGGGTGTTCTGCAGTCCGGCCCAGAGGCCGGCGAGGATGACGAGAGCGAGCATCGGAGCGGGAGCGGAAGGTGTCGGGGTTTGCCTGCCGGAGGCGGGCAGGCGCGGCGAACGCCCGATGGTAATGCAGGACGGGCGGCGGCGTGAACTGGTGCGATTGCGGTGTCGTTGCGGGCCTTCCCGGCTGGCGCAGGCGACGGTGCCGGACCGCCCGCGACCAAGGTCGATGACGGCCCGGGCGACCGGACGGGCGGTCTTACGACGTCGCGCGGCCAATGTCGGATTGTCGAATGATGCGCGCGAAATAGACTGGTTGATGAGCGGCGGGAAAGAACCGGCAGGGTTGGGGGTCAGCCGGCGTCCGGTGCGCTCGGGAACGCAGTTCCTGTTGACGGGTTCGATTCCGGCCACGCGGTGCCGGCGCGTCGGAATCGGACCGCCTTTCCTCGGGGGACACGCATGGGCGCCGGCGGGCGAACAGGCGACCGGGTGTCGATCGCGGCCACGCGACGGCGCTTCGTTGCCGTTGCTCCGCCGTATCGGCGGAGCAAATGAATGTCGCAGTCGGGATGGTACGCCGCGTGTGCCACGCGCCGAACCATCGCCGTTGCTCGAACGCCCCGCGACCGTCAGCCGTTGGCCGGTCGTCGCGGGCGAACGGGCGTGAGAGAACAACCATGAGAAAGTCGTTTCGCGAGATCGGCTCGGGTACGGCCGTCTGCCTGATCTGCACCGCATGTTTCGCCGCATCGCCGGCGGCCGCCTACACGCCGGGCGGCACGCGACACGCGTACCCGTCGCGCAGCGCGCCGGCGCTTCCGACCGTGACCGTCCAGCCGACGGCGAACGGAGGCGACCAGGCCGACGCGTTGCAGGCCGCGTTCGATGCATTGCAGCCGGGCCAGCGCCTCGTGCTCGCGCCGGGACGATACGCCGTCGGGCGGTCGCTGACGGTGTCCAAGGCGAACGTCGTGATCTCGGGCTATGGCGCAACGCTGGTCGCGACCAACCCGGCCGATCAGACCATCGTGATGAGCGGCAGCGGGTCGACGCTCGTCGGCGTCACGCTGGTCGGCACGGGCACGACGCGGCTGACGACGCCCGCATCGACGAAGGTCGAGGTGACGGGCACCGGCGTCCAGGTGCTCGGCGTGACGATCCAGGGGGGTGCCAGCGCCGGGATCTTCATATACGGCGGCAGCAACGTGGCGATCGTGGGCAACACCGTGCAGGCGACGCTCGCCGACGGCATCCATACCACCCACGGCTCGACCAACGTGCTGGTGCGCGGCAACACGGTGAAGGACACCGGCGACGACCTGATCGCCGTCGTCAGCTATCAGGCCGACGGCAGCCTCAGCGCCAACGTGCTGATCGACGGGAATACGGTGTCGGGCAATTATTGGGGGCGCGGCATCTCCGTGGTCGGCGGGCGGACCGTGACGATTTCGAACAACTCCGTCAACGGTGTGCAGAAGGCGGCCGGCATCCTGGTCGCGCAGGAGGATAGCTGGAAGACCTACGGCGTGTCGGACGTGCTGATCGAGAACAACGTCGTCGGCGCGATCCAGGACGGCACGAACGCGAACAACGGCCTGCAGCCGACCCAGCAGGCCGCGATCGAGCTCGATACCTGGTCGGGGACGGTGTCGTACGTCGTCGTGAAGGGCAACCGCGTATCGGGCTCGGGCTATGCCGGCTTCCGGGCGTTGGGGAACGTCTGCCATTTCGCGGTGGTCGACACGGCGCTCGCGTCGATCGCCGGCATGCCGGGGTGGCTGCAGACGAACAACTGCCCGGCCGCCGATAGCGTCGCGTACGGTAATTCGCTGGGTGGCGTGGCGCTGGCGCCGCCGATCGGCGCTTCGCCGTCCGGGACGATTCCGGCCGGCGGCGCGGTGATGTCGGGGATGCCGGCGGTGCGCACGAGCCTGATGCAGGCGACTGGCGCGCCCGCGGC
>NZ_JAAGPG010000220.1:0-13190 GCF_017104665.1 Burkholderia sp. Se-20378
TCGCGCCGCTTCGCGAGCGCCGCGACCGACGCGATCTCGTCGCTGCCGTAGCGCTTCGCGCCGTGCGCGCCGGCCGGCACGCCGACCGCGCCGATCGCCATCGTCACGAAGCCGAAGAACGCCGGATTGCCGTGGCGGTCCTCGCCGTGCAGCCCGCCCGCCTGTCGGTCGGCCTGCGTGTAGAAGAGCTGCGCGCCGTCGTTGAAGCGGGCGATCGCGTCGGCGGCGCGTTCGCGCCAGTCGGCGCGCTGGAACAGCACGAGGAAATCGTCGCCGCCGACGTGTCCCAGAAAGTCGCGCTGCGGGTCGCACACGCCGGCCAGCACCGTCGCCGCGAACTTCAGCACCTCGTCGCCCTGCCAGTAGCCGTACTGGTCGTTGAACGGCTTGAACTGGTTCAGGTCGACGTAGCACGCATGAAAGCCGGCGTCGCGCTGGAGCAGGCGGTCGATGTGCGCGCTGATCGGAATGTTGCCGGGCAGGAACGTCAGCGGATTCGCGTAGCGCGCGGCCTCGATGCGCATCTCGGTCACTGCGCGCACGAGGCTTTCGCCGGTGCCGAGCCCGACGTAGCGGCCGTGTTCCGTGATCACGAAGCCGTCCGCGAGATAGCGCTGGTCGTGGCTTGCGAGCAGCATCGCGAGCTGCTCGAACGTCGTCGCGTTGTCGATCATCAGCGGCGCGTCGTTCGCGAACTGCAGGCACGGCTTCTTTCCGAACACCTCGCGGTGGTACGGCAGTGCGAAGCGGTCGATGAAGCCGCGGCGATTCACGAGCGCGACGGGTCGCCCGCGTTCGACGAGCGCGACCGCATGCAGGTCGGGCATCCGGTTGAACAGGTCGAGCACGTCGTTGCTGGTCGCGTCGCGCGGCAGCGCCGGCGCCGGCACCAGCATCTTCCCGGCGATCGTGCCGGCCGGCCGCACCGAGCGCGTCGCGCCGGGAAACACCGCGATGTGCGGCGCGCGGATCGCGTCACGCGCGGCCGGTGCGACGACCCGCGACGGCTGCGCGTTCGGCCGGCCGAGCAGGAAGCCCTGTACGCAACAGATGCCCATGTCCCGCACGACGATCAGGTCGCATTCGTTCTCGATGCCTTCCGCGATCAGTTGCGCGCCGCTCGCCTGCGCGAAGTGCTGCATCGCCTTCACGGCTTCGAACTTGAGCGGGTCGCGGGCGATGTCGTGGATGAAGAAGCGGTCGATCTTCACGACGTCCGGATGCAGGCGCAGCCACAGGTTCATGCTCGCGTTCGCGGTGCCGTAGTCGTCGAGCGCGAACTGGATGCCGGCGTCGCGCAGCGACGCGACGGCCGGCCCGATGTGGGCGACGTCGGGAATCGCATTCTGCTCGGTCAGCTCGATGACGATGCGCTCCGCGGCGATCCGCGCGCGGACGAGGAGCTGGCGTACGCGCTCGCGTTCGCTGGCGAGCTTCAGGATCGTCCCGGCGCTGAAGTTGAGGAACAGCTTGCCGTCGCAGCCGAGTGCCGCGAACGCGTCGAGGCAGGTGAGCGCGGCCGCCTGTTCGAGCGCGAGGGTCTCGCCTTCGCGCGCGGCCTGCGCGAACAGCGCGGCGGGCGGTTCGAGGTCGGTGCCGCTTGGGCCGCGTATCAGGCCCTCGTATCCGACGACCGTCCCCGACCCGAGATCGACGATCGGCTGGAAGACGGCGGCGAGCGCGCGATCCGCGATCAGGCGCGTGATGCTGGCGGCAGCGGAGTCGGGGTGGGGCGCGGGCATGGGCGAGGGCAGCCGAATCGACAGGACGCCCGACTTAACGGCATCGCTCGCGGAGAATTGAATGAAGATTTCGTGACGCGATGGGCGCTGCTGGTGCATTGCGCCTGGGGCGCATCGGTGCGCACGTGGAAGGGCGGTGCGGCGGTGAGGCGGTGAGGCGGTGCGGCGGTGCGGCGGAAAGGCGGAAAGGCGGAAAGGCGGAAAGGCGGAAAGGCGGAAAGGCGAGAACACCGGGACAGCACCACGCGATGGCCGTCCCGTCGCCCCCGGATCGTCAGCGTTTGCCCGCGCTCAGTGCGCCGGGCGCCGATGTCGCGTCGCCCTCGTCATGCTCGCCGCTCATGTCGCGCGCGCCCCACCGCTGCGCGAGCGCCGCGCACGCCATCAGCTGGATCTGGTGGAACAGCATCAGCGGCAGCACGATCGCGCCGACCGCGTTCGCCGAGAAGATCACCTTCGCCATCGGCACGCCGGCTGCGAGGCTCTTCTTCGATCCGCAGAAGATGATCGTGATCTGGTCGGCGCGGTTGAAGCCGAGCCGCTTGCTGACGAACGCGGTCAGCAACAGCGCGATCGCGAGCAGCACGAGGTTGACGACGAGCAGGCCGCCGAGTGCGCGCGGCGGGATCTGGTGCCACAGGCCTTCGTTGACGGCCTCGCTGAAGGCGACGTAGACGACGAGCAGGATCGAGCCCTGGTCGACGAAGCGCAGCACGCCGCGGTTGCGATCGATCCAGCCGCCGATCACGGGCCGCAGCAGCTGGCCGGCGATGAACGGCACGAGCAGCTGCATCACGATGCTGCCGACGGTGCTCCACGGCGACGCGGCGGCGGCCGACTGCGACGTGATCATCAGCCCGACGAGCGCCGGCGTGACGAAGATCCCGAGCAGGCTCGACGCGGATGCCGCGCACACGGCGGCCGGCACGTTGCCCTTCGCGATCGACGTGAACGCGATCGACGACTGGACCGTCGACGGCAGCGTGCACAGGAACAGCACGCCCGCATACAGCGTCGGCGTGACGAGCGGCTGCAGCACGGGTTTCAGCGCGAGACCGAGGAGCGGGAACAGCGCGAACGTGCTGAGCAGCACGACCGCGTGCAGCCGCCAGTGGGTTGCGCCCGCGACGACGGCTTCGCGCGACAGCTTCGCGCCGTGCAGGAAGAACAGCAGGCCGACGGCGATGTTGGTCGCCCAGTTGAATGCGTGGGCGGCCGGGCCGCGGCACGGCAGGAGGCTCGCGAGCACGACGGTGCCGACGAGCGCGAGCGTGAAGTTGTCGGGAAGAAAACGGGGACGGGCCATCGGGAACTCGATTCGAAAACGACGGAGGTGCGCGTCGCGCGCGCGGATGGCGCCATTGTCCCGGTTGGCGATTCACTACACAAATTCATTGTGGGAATCGATTGATGAGCCAATCTCATGCAACAACGCTCACGGCACCGGCCCGGCCATGCGCAAAACGGCAGAAGAATGTTCTGTCGCGGTCGCCCGCAGAAGTGAAAAAACCTAGCAGTAACATGGTGTTACACCGATGCCGGCGACATAACACTTTTTGGCTCGACACACTTTCGGCCCGCTCATAAATTACTGCTGAAAGCCTTGCGTCGGCCAAAAGCGGCCGGCACCGGGCATGGACAGGCACTGAACGATGACGGAACGGGTGAAACGGAAGATCGGACGATGGGTGGCAGGCGTGCTTGGCGCGCTGCTGATGCCGCTCGCGCTCGCGCAACCGCCCCATGGTGGTCATGCGTTCGGCGGTCACGGCTTCGGTGGCGGCGACATGCGCGCGTACGGTCAGCCGGCCGGCGGCGCGCCTGTCTGGCGCCGCGTCGCGCCCCCTGCCGGTGCGCGCGCCGGCGGCGTGAACGGCTACGGCTCCCGCTGGGGGCTGCGGCCGACGCCGTCGTATGGCCATTACGCCGCGCAAAGCCCGTATCGCCCGATCAGCGCCGACGTCCGCCAGGTGCCGCGCCCGCCGGGCGGCGGCAACGTGCCGCTGCGCGCCGGGTCGATCCGCGCCGACGTCGCACGCTACAACGAGGAGCGCGGCGGACGTCCGATGCCGCCGCCCCGCTCGCAGGAAGAGCCTGCACACTCGCCGTTTTTCTCCCCGTTCTACCGAAACTGAGCGCCCGCGCGCTCGTCCCTCCGCCGGCTGATGCGAATTCGCCACAGTCGCGCACAGATTTCCGCTGATTTTCCCGTCGCATTGCGCTATCTTTCGCGCCCGGCTCGCGTGTGCCACGCTGCCGTCCGGCCGCGCGACCGCGTTCACGCCGGGCCGCCGGCGGGTACCCGGCCATGTATCAATTCCGCGAAGTTAATGCTGCCGCTATACCAGCAATAAGTGTGCGCAATTTTGACCGGACGAATGATCCGTAAAGATGGCTGCGCCCCATACGACGCAAGCACTCGGCTCCAAAAAACAACGCTCGCGCCACTTATCGACAATTCGACAAAATCTGGAGATCCAATGAAAGCATTCGCTCGCCGTGCGTCGCGCACGTCCGTCAAGCTGATCGCCGCGGCTGCCTGCGTGGCGGCTACCGCTCCCGTCCATGCACAGTCGAGCGTGTCGCTCTACGGTCAGGTCGACGAATGGGTCGGCGCAACCAAGTTCCCGGGCGGCGACCGCGCGTGGAACGTGAGCGGCGGCGGGATGTCGACGTCGTACTGGGGTTTGCACGGCGCCGAGGATCTCGGCAACGGCTACAAGGCGATCTTCACGCTGGAAAGCTTCTTCCGCGCGCAGAACGGTCAGTTCGGCCGCTTCCAGGGTGACACGTTCTTCGCACGCAACGCATACGTCGGCATCGATTCGCCGTACGGCACGGTGACGGCCGGCCGCCTGACGACGCACCTGTTCCTGTCGACGATCCTGTTCAACCCGTTCTACGACTCGTACACCTTCTCGCCGATGGTGTACCACGTGTTCCTCGGCCTCGGCACGTTCCCGACCTACCCGAGCGACCAGGGCGCCGTTGGCGATTCGGGCTGGAACAACGCGCTGTCGTACACGTCGCCGTCGTTCGGTGGCCTGAATTTCGGCGCGATGTACGCGCTCGGCAACCAGGCCGGCGACAACGGCTCGAAGAAGTGGAGCGCGCAGTTCAACTACGCGAACGGCCCGTTCGCGGCGACCGCGGTCTACCAGTACGTGAACTTCAACAACGGCCCGCGTGACCTGAGCGCGCTGGTGGCCGGCATGAAGAGCCAGGGCATCGCGCAAGTCGGCGCGACCTACGACCTGAAGTACGTGAAGCTGTTCGGCCAGTACATGTATACGAAGAATGACCAGGTCGCGGGCAGCTGGCACGTGAACACCGCGCAGGGCGGCGTGTCGGTGCCGCTCGGCGTCGGCAACGCGATGGCGTCGTACGCATACTCGCGCGATTCGGGCGGCCTCGACCAGACGCGCCAGACTTGGGCCGTCGGTTACGACTATCCGCTGTCCAAGCGCACGGACGTCTACGCTGCGTACATGAACGACCACATCAGCGGCCTGTCGACCGGCAACACGTTCGGCGCCGGCATCCGCGCGAAGTTCTGACGCGCACGCACGACCGCTGCGCCGGATGCGCGTGAAAAGCGCGTCCGGGCTGCATGTTTTCCCGCCAAAACGGCGCCGCGACCCCGCGGCGCCGTTTTGCCTTTCTTGACCTTTCTGTTTCCCCGCCTTTGTTACCCTATCTCGTAATTGGACCATTCCCCCGTCATTACGAGCTAGTTCGATGGATACCCTCGTCAGCATGAATGTGTTTCGCTACGTCGTCGAAGTGGGCAGCTTCGTCGGCGCGGCCGAACGCATGCAGATGTCGGCTGCGATGGCGAGCAAGCACGTGATGCATCTCGAGCAGCAGCTCGGTGCGCGGCTGCTGCATCGCACGACACGACGCGTCGCCCCTACCGAGGCGGGACGCGAATACTATGAGCGCCTCGTGCAGGCGCTGTCTGAACTCGACGAAGCCGGGCAGGCCGTCGGCGCCGCGAGCGTGGTGCCGCAAGGCAGGCTGCGCGTCACGTCGCTATCGGCGTTCGGGCTGCGGCACGTGATGCAGGCCGTCACCGATTATGCGGGCCGGTTCCCGGACGTGACCGTCGACATGACGCTGTCCGATCGCGTGGTCGACCTGATCGAGGAAGGCTACGACGTCGCGGTGCGTGCGGCGCCGAACGGATTGAAATCGTCGTCGCTGGTCGCGCGGCAGATCGCGACCGCGCACATCCTGCTGGTCGCGTCGCCCGAGTATCTCGAGAAGCACGGCACGCCCGCGACGATCGCCGATCTCGCGCACCACAACTACCTGCGGCGCGACTCGAATTCGACGATGCTCGACTCGCTGGTGATCGACGCGGCCGCCGCGTCGCGCGTGAACCTCAACGGCAACCTGATCGTGAATCATCTCGAAGGGCTGCGCGCGGCCGTGCTCGCGGGCGCGGGCATCGCGCTGCTCGGCACCGAGGTGGTCGGCGACGACATCGAATCCGGCCGGCTCGTGCCGGTGCTGCTCGATGCGGTGCCGCCGCACGAGGCGCCGATCTACGCGGTCTATGCGAGCCGTCGTCACGTGTCCGCGAAAGTGCGTTCGTTCGTCGACTTCCTGGCGGCGCGTTTCGAAGGGCAGTCGCTGTGCCCGTCGATCGAATCGCGCCTGCGCGTGCTGCCGATCACGCGGATGAAGCGCGCGGTCTGAGTCGTCTTTCCCGCGGCAGCGGGTCAATAAAAAAGCGCGAACCGCAGCGGTTCGCGCTTTTTGTTTTGTCCGACGGAATTCGCGCCGGCGGCAGCCGTGAGGGCCGCCGCATTCGTCAGCGCGGAATGCCGAGCCGCGCCTTCGCGTCGTCGTACTCGCGCTTCAGGCGCTCGACGAGCGCGCCGACGCTCGGCAGGTCGTCCATCAGGCCGACGCCCTGGCCGGCACCCCAGATGTCCTTCCACGCCTTCGTCTTGTCGCCGCCGAAATTCATCTTGGTCTTGTCGGATTCCGGCAGCGCCTCCGGATCGAGGCCGGCCTTCTCGATGCTCTCGCGGATGTAGTTGCCGTGCACGCCCGTGAAGAGGTTCGTGTAGATGATGTCCGACGATTTCGCGTTCACGATCGCGTGCTTGTAGTCGTCGATCGCATGCGCTTCCTGCGTCGCGATGAAGCGCGTGCCCATGTACGCGAAGTCGGCGCCCATCGCCTGCGCCGCGAGGATCGAGCCGCCGTTCGCGATCGCGCCGGACAGCACGATCGGGCCGTCGAAGATCTTGCGGACTTCGCCGACGAGCGCGAACGGCGACGTCGTGCCCGCGTGGCCGCCTGCGCCGGCCGCGACGAGGATCAGCCCGTCGACACCGGCTTCGAGCGCCTTCTGCGCGTGACGCAGGTTGATCACGTCGTGCAGCACGATGCCGCCGTAGCTGTGCACCGCGTCGACGATCTCGCGCGCCGGTGCGCGCAGGCTCGTGATGAAGATCGGCACCTTGTGCTCGACGCACACGCGCACGTCGTGCTCGAGCCGCGCATTCGACTGATGGACGATCTGGTTGACCGCGATCGGGCCGATCACCGCGTCGGGATTTTTTGCGTGGTGGTCGGCGAGCTCGGACTGGATCTGCGTGAGCCACTCGTCGAGCAGTTCTGCCGGACGGGCGTTGAGCGCGGGGAACGAACCGACGATGCCCGCCTTGCATTGCGCGAGCACGAGTTCGGGGTAGCTGACGATGAACATCGGCGACGCGATGACGGGCAGCGTCAGGTTCTGCAGGACGGTGGGCAATGCCATGTGATGTCTCCAGTCTCCAGGGGCGGTCGCGCGGTCGCGCCGACGCCAAGCTTTACGGTCGAACGGTGATTCGAGTGTAGCTGCGAAACGAGGTCGTTCTTATTAATACGAACGATCGTGCGATTCTACGCGAGCTTAACAAAATGCGCGGTGTGCCGGCAATCGAGTGAGTGTTCTCTTTCTACGGATTCTGGCTGCTGCCCCGCTGTGTAGATGCGCAAGCGCTCCTAAAATAGCCGCCATAACAAACCAACGAGAAACAAACCATGTCGTTTGAGGCGTTTGCACCGTTTCGCGTGACGGTGCAGGACACCGACATCTTCGGTGTCAAAGGAGGCGCGGGTCCGCCGCTCCTGTTGCTGCACGGACATCCGCAAACCCACATGATCTGGCATCGCGTTGCCGCGACGCTCGCGAATCATTTCACGGTGATTGCCACCGACCTGCGCGGTTACGGCGCGTCGGGCAAGCCGCCGAGCGACGCGCAGCATGCGCCGTATTCGAAACGGGCGATGGCGGCCGACCAGGTCGCCGTGATGCGGCATTTCGGCTTCGAGCACTTCCATGTGTGCGCGCACGATCGCGGCGCGCGGGTCGCGCACCGGCTCGCGCTCGATCACGCGGACGCCGTTGAGCGGATGATGCTGCTCGACATCGCGCCGACGCTCGCGATGTACGAGAAAACCGATCGCGCGTTCGCGACCGCGTATTTCCACTGGTTCTTCCTGATCCAGCCGGAGCCGCTGCCCGAGATGCTGGTCGGCGCGCATACCGATGCGTACATCGAGCGCGTGATGGGCAACCGGTCCGCCGGGCTCGCGCCGTTCGCGCCCGAAGCGCTCGCCGCATACCGGGCCGCGCTCGCGCAGCCGGGCGCCGTGCATGCAATGTGCGAGGACTACCGCGCGTCCGCGACGATCGATCTCGAGCACGACCGTGCGGATCTCGAGCGCGGCAACAAGGTCGCGTGCCCGTTGCGCGTGCTGTGGGGCGAGCACGGGATCGTCGGCCGCTGCTTCGATCCGCTCGAGGAATGGCGCCGCGTGGCGCGCGACGTCAGCGGCCGCGCGCTCGAGTGCGGGCATTACATTCCGGAAGAGGCGCCCGTCGCGCTGATCGACGAACTGTTGGCGTTCTTCGAGGCGCGCGACGCGGCTGCGTGAGGGCGCTCGCGTACCCGCTGCTCAGCGGTGCGCGCCGTCGTCCTCGACGAGCGGCGGCAGCCGGCGCGGCACCGGCGTCGATTTCACGATAGCGGTGCTCGTCTCGGCGCGCTCCGTCACTTTCGACAGGATGTCGTCGAGGTGCGCGATCGTGCGCAGGTAGAGCCGGCAGATGAAGCAGTCGTCGCCGGTGACCTTGTCGCACTCCACGAATTCAGGAATCCGCCGCAGCATCTCTTCGACGAGATGCAGTTGGCCGGGCAGCGGCTTGACGCGGACGATCGCCTGCAGCGTGTAGCCGAGCGCACGCGGGTCGAGCTCGACGGTGAACGCGGCAATCACGCCTTGTGCCTCGAGCCGCCGCACGCGGTCGGCGGTCGCGGGCGCCGACAGCCCGATCTGCCGGGCGAGTTCGCTGGTCGCGATGCGCGCGTCGTCGGCCAGCGCCGCGAGGATCGCGCGGTCGGTCGCGTCGAGCGACGCGACGGCAGGCGGAGAAAGGCGTTTCGGCATGATCGCTTTGCTTTCGAAGGTGAATCGGTCGATTCACTTCAGTTTAGCCGTGGTTGCCGCGAAAGCAAGTTTCTAGAATCGAAGTCATCCACTCTTCTGAACGGAGTTCACGATGGCTTCGAATGAAATTCGCCGCGGCGCCGCCGAAATGGTCGTCGCGATGATGATGTCCGGCACGATCGGCTGGCTCGTGATGTCGTCGCAGCAGCCGCTGACGAACGTCGTGTTCTTCCGCTGCCTGTTCGGCGCCGCGACGCTCGCGATCGTCTGCGCGGCGTTCGGCTTCCTGCGTCGCGCGCTGTTCTCGCCGCGGATGCTCGCGCTGGCGACGCTCGGCAGCGTCGCGATCGTCGCGAACTGGCTGCTGCTGTTCGCCGCCTACTCGCGTGCGTCGATCTCGATGGCGACCGCCGTCTACAACACGCAGCCGTTCATGCTCGTCGCGCTCGGCGCGATCGTGTTCCGCGAGCGGATCACCGCGTCGACGGTCGCGTGGCTCGCGCTCGCCTTCGTCGGGCTCGTCGCCGTGGTGCGTGTCGAGCCGGCCGTGCTGGCGGTGCCGGGCGAATATCTGGAAGGCGTCGCGCTGTCGCTCGGCGCCGCGTTCCTGTATGCGATCTCGTCGATCGTCACGAAGCACCTGAAGGGCACGCCGCCGCATCTGCTTGCGCTGCTCCAGGCCGGCCTCGGTGTCCTGCTGCTCGCGCCGTTCGCACACTTCGGCACGTTGCCGACGAGCGCCGGGCAGTGGCTCGACCTCGTCGTGCTCGGCGTCGTAAACACGGGTCTGATGTATGTGCTGCTGTACGGCGCGATCCAGAAGCTGCCGACCGCGATGACCGGCGCGCTGTCGTTCGTCTATCCGGTCGTCGCGATCGTCGTCGATCACGTCGCGTTCGGGCAGACGCTCGCGTGGACGCAGGTGGTCGGCGCGCTGCTGATCCTGCTCGCGGCGGCCGGCGTGAATCTCGGCTGGCGCATCGTGCCCGCGCGTCGCGCGGCCGTCGGCAACTGAAACGGTCGTACGATTCGGCGCCGCTGCGGCATCGCGCAGCGGTTCATCGAATGCATATTTCAGGAACGCGCATTGCGGGCAGAGGGTGCGGACATGGCGAGCAAAATCCATGCGCACGCACGCGTGGAATACGCTGTAAGAAGTTGTAGGGAAACACCCGATGCGATGCGGCCGCGTCGCTCGTATGATGCGGGCTGTGACGTTGATCACGTTCACAGGATTCCGATCTCATGCCGTTCGCCCGTCAGGCTGAACGGCTTTTTTTTATGCGCCGCTCCGCGCAATCAGACGCCGCCGCGCATCGAGCCGCGCGAGCAACGCGCGCCTCGCGTCGTCGTCCGACGCACGCCACCCCTTGATCTCGTCGCGCGTACGCAGGCAACCCGCGCACCAGTCGGTGCGCGGATCGATCCGGCAGACGTCGGTGCACGGCGACGCGACCGTGCCGACCGTCACCGTCACCGGCACGTCGCTCATGCGGGCTCCCGCAACGCGACGTCCGCGACCGGCGCACCCGTCAGCGATACGAGTTCGCTCGGCGACAGGTTGAACACCGCGTGCGGATGGCCGGCGGCCGCCCACAGGCTGTCGAGCTCGAGCAGGTCGGCGTCGATCAGCATGACGGGTTCGACGAGGTGGCCGATAGGGCAGACGCCGCCGATCGCATAGCCGGTGTTGTCGCGCACGAACTTCGCGTCCGCGCGGCCGACCGCGCCGACCTGCGCGGCAACCTTTTTCTCGTCGACGCGGTTCACGCCGCTCGCGACCACGAGCACCGGCGCACCGTCCGACTGGCGGCGAAACAGGATCGACTTCGCGATCTGCGCGACCGAGCAGCCGAGCCCGGCCGCGGCCTCGGCCGACGTCTTGCCGGTTTCGGCGAGCATCACGATGCCTTTCGCATGGCCGCGCTCGCGCAGCAGCAGCGCGACGCGTCGCGCGGAATCGGGGAGGGAATCGAATGAAGCAGGTGTCGTCATGTTGAGGAATCCGTGGAATACCGGGGTCACACGCAGTTTGCGGCATCGGCCGCGCTCTGCGCCTTGGCGAGCAGTGCGCGACCGGCGCGCGACACGTTCGCGCGGCCGATCGCGTTCGAGATGAAGTCGCCGGCGGCGACGACCTCCGCCAGATCGATGCCGGTGTCGATGCCGAGGCCCTGCATCAGGTACAGCACGTCCTCGGTCGCGACGTTGCCGGTTGCACCCTTCGCGTACGGGCAGCCGCCGAGGCCCGCGACCGACGCGTGGAAGATCTCGATCCCTTCGAACAGCGCCGCGTAGATGTTCGCGAGCGCCTGGCCGTAGGTGTCGTGAAAGTGGCCCGACAGGCGTTCACGCGGGAACACGCGCGTGACGGCCGCGAGCACTTCGCGCGTGCGCTTCGGCGTGCCGACGCCGATCGTATCGGCGATGTCGATCTCGTCGCAGCCGAGCGCCGCGAAGCGCTCGACGACGTCGACGACCGACGCGACCGGCACGTCGCCCTGGTACGGGCAGCCGAGCGTGCACGACACGCTGCCGCGCAGCCGCAGGCCCGCATCCTTCGCCGCCTTCGCGACCGGCTCGAAGCGCGCGATGCTCTCGGCGATGCTGCAGTTGATGTTCCGCTGCGAGAACGCCTCGCTCGCCGCACCGAAGATCACGACCTCGTCTGCGCGTGCGGCGACTGCATTCTCGAAGCCCTTCAGGTTCGGCGTGAGCACCGAGTAGACGGTGCCCGCGCGGCGCTCGATGCCGGCCATCACGTCGGCGCCGTCGGCCATCTGCGGCACCCATTTCGGCGACACGAACGACGCGGCCTCGACGTTGCGGAAGCCGGCGTGCGACAGCCGGTCGACGAGCGCGATCTTCACGTCGGTCGGCACGAAGGTCTTCTCGTTCTGCAGCCCGTCGCGCGGGCCGACTTCGACGATCTTGACGGCGGTGGGGAACGTCATGGTTGTCTCCTGGTTTGCTTGTAGGTTCAGTAGCCGCGTGCGTAGTCGACGATGCCGCCGACGCGCTCGCCGCGCTCCAGGGCGCGGATCTTGCCGGCGATCTGCGCGATGGCTTCGTCGCGAAGCGTCTCGGCCGAGCTGTGCGGCGTGATCGTGATGCGCGGCGCGTGCCAGAACGGATGGTCTTCCGGCAGCGGCTCGCGATGGAACACGTCGAGCGTCGCGGCGGCTACCTGGCCGCTCGAGAGCGCGTCGAGCAGGTCGGCTTCGACCAGGTGCGCGCCGCGTGCGACGTTGACGACATACGCGCCGGGCGCGAGCCGCGCGAAGGTGCGCGACGACAGGATGCCGTCGGTGTCGGGCGTGCTCGGCAGCAGGTTGACGAGCACCTTCGCACCGTCGATGCACGCGTCGAACGCGCCGTCGCCGGCGAAGGTCGTGACGCCGTCGAGCTGCTTCGCGCTGCGGCTGTAGCCGCGTACGGGCAGGCCGAGCGCGGCGAGTGCGCGCGCGACCTGCGCGCCGAGTACGCCGAGGCCGAGCACGGCGACGGTGAAGCGGGTGCGCGCATGCGGTTCGAGCGGCTGCCAGCGGCGCTCGCGCTGCAGCACCTCGTATTCGTCGAAGCGGCGCAGGTAGCGCAGCACCGCGTGCGTCACGTATTCGACCATCTGCTGCGCCATGCCCGAATCTTCCAGCCGCACGAGCGGCACGTGCGGCGGCAGCGTGCCCGGATGCGCGTGCTCGAGCGCGAGCAGCGCGTCGACGCCGGCGCCGAGATTGAAGATCGCGCGCAGGCCGTCGCGCGGGGCGAAAAATTCACGCGGCGCGCGCCAGACGAGCGCGTAGTCGGCGGCGGCCGTGTCGCCCGGCTGCCACGCGCGCAGTTCGGCTTCCGGCAGCGCCTGCGCGATTTCGTCGCGCCACGCACTGGCTTCCTGATGCGGGGAGTGGCACAGGATCTTCATTGGCTGACGGCGCGCGCGCCGGCGAGGCGCGTCACGGGAACGGCGAGCGGGGCCGGGCGCAGCGCGCCGGCGGG
>NZ_JAAGPG010000221.1:0-13219 GCF_017104665.1 Burkholderia sp. Se-20378
GGTCTCGTCTTCGCCGGCGGCACGCGCTTGGCTGCCGGACGCGCGGCGACCGGGGTCGCGCGCCTGACCGGCGCTTTTCTGGCCGTTGCCATCTTGCCTCCTACCTGACGGATCGGTCAGTGGAACGCACCGCGCTCATACGCGACGCCATTCGGTCGATCCGCCCGGTTTGTCTTCAAGTGCGACACCGGTCTCGAGCAGTTCCGCCCGGATCCGGTCCGCTTCGGCATAGTCCTTCGCTTGCTTCGCCGCGACACGCGCGGCGATCTTCGCTTCGATCTCGTCGGCGGCGAGCCCGCCCGCCTGCGCGGCGCCGGACGCCTGCTGCAGGAACGCGCGCGGTTCGCGGCCCAGCAGGCCGAGCAGGCCCGCCAGCTGTTTCAGTTGCCGCGCGAGCGAAGCGTCGCGCGTGCGGTTCACCTCACCCGCCAGCTCGAACAGCGTCGCCACCGCAACCGGCGTGTTGAAGTCGTCGTTCATCGCGGCCGCGAAACGCTGCGCGTGCGGCTCGTTCCAGTCGAGCGCGAGCGTGTCGGCTTCAACATCTTTCAGTGCGGTGTAGAGGCGCGTAAGCGACGCACGCGCATCGTCGAGATGCACGTCGCTGTAATTGAGCGGCGAACGGTAGTGCGTGCGCACGATGAAGAAGCGCATGACTTCGGCATCGTAGCGCTCGAGCACTTCGCGGATCGTGAAGAAGTTGCCGAGCGATTTCGACATCTTCTCGTTGTCGACCTGCACGAAGCCGTTGTGCATCCAGTAATTGACGAACGTCTGGCCGGTCGCGCCTTCGCTCTGCGCGATCTCGTTCTCGTGGTGCGGGAATTGCAGATCCTGCCCGCCACCGTGGATGTCGAAATGCTCGCCGAGCAGCGTGCAGCCCATCGCCGAGCACTCGATGTGCCAGCCCGGGCGACCCATCCCGTACTTCGACGCCCACGACGTGCCTTCCGGATCTTCCGGTTTCGCGCGTTTCCACAGCACGAAATCGAGCGGATCTTCCTTCGCGTCGTTCGCGGCGACGCGCTCGCCCGCGCGCAGATCGTCGAGCGACTTGCCCGACAGCTTCCCGTAGTTCGCGAACTTGCGCACCGAGTAATTGACGTCGCCGTCGGTCGCCTGGTACGCGTAGCCGTTCGTCTCGAGCGTCTCGATCATGCCGAGCATCTGCGGAATGAACTCGGTCGCGCGCGGCTCGATGTCGGGCCGCTGGATGCCGAGCGCGCTTTCATCGTCGTGCATCGCGCCGATGAACCGGTCGGTCAGCGACTTGATCGTCTCGCCGTTCTCGACCGCGCGGCGAATGATCTTGTCGTCGATGTCGGTAATGTTGCGCACATACGTGACCCGGTAACCGATCGCACGCAACCAGCGCTGGACGAGGTCGAACACGACCAGCATGCGCGCGTGGCCCACGTGACAATAGTCGTATACGGTGATTCCGCATACGTACATCCGCACTTCGCCGGACTGGCGCGGCACGAAAACTTGCTTGTCACGCGCGAGCGTGTTGTAGATGCGCAGTGATTCCATAGAGATGAACCGTGAGCCGAAGGAAACCGCCCTGGCGAAGCTCGCCCAGCATGCGAAACGGACGGACCATCTGCTGCGGCACCAGGCCGAGCGTCCTCGATATCACATGGGGCGGTCAGGCTGCAAGCACAGCGGTGACGGCCACGAGAGGCAAAGAAAGACTGTCTGACGCTCGCCGGAACGCGCAGACGTTTTGTTAGAATGGCTCGGAGTATAACATTCCGATTTACGCCTATGAAACCTCATCGCGGCCGCGCGCAGAGCGCTGCGACCCTCGTTGCGACCACCGTCATGGGCGTCGCGCTGACGCTTTTCGCGGTCCCCGCGGCGCATGCGCAGAAGGCCCCGGCCACCGCCGACGGCACTCCCGAAATCGATGCGTCGATCGCCGGCAAGCAGTGGAAGCAGGCGCTCGCGCAGCTCGACGCGCGCATCGCATCGAACCCGCACGACGTGCAGGCGCAGTTCAAGCGCGGCACCGTGCTGGCCCGCCTGAACCGCGATGACGACGCGATCCAGCAGTTCGTCGCGATCACGCAGGCGTACCCCGAACTGCCCGAGCCGTACAACAACCTTGCGGCGCTTTACGCGAAGCATGGCCGTTACGACGAAGCGCGCACCGCGCTCGTCACCGCCACGCAATCGAACCCGAGCTACTCGCTCGCGTACGAGAACCTCGGCGATCTCTACCTGCGCCTCGCGGCCGAGTCGTACAAGCGTGCGCAATCGCTCGGCCGCACGAGCGGCGCGACCGCGCAGCGCCTCGCCGATCTCCAGAAGATCGTGTCGCCGCCGAAGGCCGCGCCGAACGCCCGCGCCGCCGCACCGGCCACGCGCGACTACAGCGACCGCGCAGCCGCGAACGTGGGCACCACCACGCTGCCGTTGTCGCCGACGTTCCAGTTCAGCGGTCCGTCGGGCGCACTGGCGGCACCGTACGTCGCGCCGTCGCAATAAGCGGCGCGGCCTTCTTTCCCTCCCAACCTGAGGATCGCAATGAAACGTCTGTTGCTGGCGCTTGGCGGCGCCGCCCTTCTCGCGACCGCGACCGCACCTGCGTTCGCGCAATCGGCTACCGCGCACCCCGTCGTGCAGCTGAAGACCTCGCAGGGCGACATCCGCGTCGAGCTCTACCCGGAGAAGGCGCCGAAGTCCGTCGCCAACTTCCTCGATTACGTGAAGGCCGGCCAGTACAACGGCACGATCTTCCATCGCGTGATCAAGGGCTTCATGATCCAGGGCGGCGGCTACAAGACCAACTTCGAGGAGAAGCCGACCCGCGCGCCGATCCCGCTGGAAAGCCGCAATGGTCTGAAGAACCTGACGGGCACGATCGCGATGGCTCGCACGAGCGATCCGAACTCGGCCACCGCGCAGTTCTTCATCAACACGGTCGACAACAGCGGCCTCGACTACCCGAACCCGGACGGCAACGGCTATGCGGTGTTCGGCAAGGTCGTGTCGGGTCTCGACGTCGTGAAGAAGATCGAAGGCGTCGCGACGACCTCGCGCGGCCCGATGCAGGACGTGCCCGCGCAACCGATCGTGATCGAATCGGCCAGCATCGTCTCGAAGTAAGAACCTGCCGGCACGTCCGGCGCCTCACGCGGCCGCGTCGCACGACCGGCCGCGTGCCATTTAAACCGCCTCACCGAAGGAATTCATCATGGTTGAACTGCATACGAACCACGGCGTGATCAAGCTCGAGCTCGACGCCGCGAAGGCACCGAAGACGGTCGAGAACTTCCTGAACTACGTGAAGAAGGGTCACTACGACGGCACCGTGTTCCATCGCGTGATCAACGGCTTCATGATCCAGGGCGGCGGCTTCGAGCCGGGCCTGAAGCAGAAGCCGACCGATGCGCCCATCGACAACGAGGCGAACAACGGCCTGAAGAACGACAACTACACGGTCGCGATGGCGCGCACGAACGATCCGCACTCGGCGACCGCCCAGTTCTTCATCAACGTGAACGACAACGACTTCCTGAACCACTCGTCGCCGACGCCGCAAGGCTGGGGCTACGCGGTGTTCGGCAAGGTCGTCGAAGGCCAGGACGTGGTCGACAAGATCAAGGGCGTCAAGACGGGCAACGCTGGTTTCCACCAGGACGTGCCGGCTGACGACGTCGTGATCGAGAAGGCCGTCGTGGTCTGACGCGCAGTATACGGAGGCACTTCGATGTTGCAGGAGAGTCCGCCGCGAAGCGTCTCCGCGGGCGTGCCGGGCGAGCGCGAATACGCGCAAGCCGCACGCCCGTTCCTGTTTCTCTCCGATCTGCACCTGAGCGAAGCGATTCCGAAGACGGTCGCCGCGTTCGAGCATTTCGTGAAATACACCGCCGACAGCGCCGACTCGGTGTTCATCCTCGGCGACCTGTTCGAATACTGGATCGGCGACGATATCCTCGACGACGATCCGTTCGCGGCACGCATGGCCGCGCTGATGCACACGTTCTCGGAGCGCGGCATTGCGCTCTACGTGATGCACGGCAACCGCGATTTCCTGCTCGGCCGGCGCTTCATGAAGGCAGCCGGCGCGATGCTGCTCCCCGATCCTTCGCTGATCATGGCGTTCGGCCAGCGCATCGTGCTCGCGCACGGCGACGCGCAATGCACGGCCGACCGCGGCTACCAGGTGTTCCGCCGCTTCGCACGCAACCGCGTCGCGCAATGGCTGTTTCTCGCGTGGCCGTTCCGCTGGCGCCGCGCACTCGCGCAGCGCATGCGCTCGAACAGCGAAGCAGGCCGGACGCGCCCTGCTTCGGCGATTTACGATGTCACGCGTGAAGGCGTGGCCGCGCTGTTCCGGAAAAGCCGCGCGAGCGTGATCATTCACGGCCATACGCACCGCCCCGCGCGGCACATGGAACCGGGCGGCATCCGCTGGGTGTTGCCCGACTGGGATCTCGACCACGGCAAGCCGCGCGGCGGCTACCTGCGCGTCGACGCGGAAGGCATCCACGCGATGCCGCTCGACTGACACCGCCGCCGCGGTCGCATCGGCCGGCAGTCGCCGGCCTCCATCGCATTACACCTGGCGTTCGACCGACTTGCCTTCCAGCACGGCCGACAGCCGGCGCAGATCGAGGCGCGCCGCGTCGGCGCCCTGCAGCGTTTCCAGATGCGTGCCAAGCCGCTCGAGCGCGGCGACGATCTCGTCGACGCGGCGGCTTTCCTTCGCCGCGTGATCGATCAGCCCATGAATCGCGAGCGACATCGGATCATCGGCATTCGGCGTGATCCCGTATGCGCAGAACGCCGCACGTTCGGGCTGCGGCTTCGGCTGCGCCGGCATCACGACGCGTGCCGGATTGCCCACCGCGGTGCCGCCTGCCGGCACCGGCTTCACGACGACCGCGTTCGAACCGATCTTCGCACCCGCACCGACCGTGAAGCCGCCGAGCACCTTCGCGCCCGCACCGACGATCACGCCCGCCTCGAGCGTCGGGTGGCGCTTGGCGCCGCGCGTGAGCGACGTGCCGCCCAGCGTCACGCCCTGATAGATCGTGCAATCGTCGCCGACGATTGCCGTCTCGCCGATCACGACACCCATCCCGTGATCGATGAACACGCGCCGGCCGATCGTCGCGCCGGGGTGGATCTCGATCCCCGTCAGGAACCGGCCGGCCTGCGACGCAAAACGCGCGAGCCAGTAGCGCTTCGCGCGCCAGCATGCGTGCGCGAAACGATGCAGCAAGAGCGCATGCAACCCCGGATAACAGGTCAGCACTTCCCATGCACTGCGAGCGGCGGGATCCCGCTCGCGAATCGTTGCAACGTCTTCGCGCAGTCTCGTGAACATGATGTGGTCTGGGAAAAGGCCGGCGCGCATCGCCGGCAATGACCGGCCGTTATCGCGCCGGGTAATTTACTTATGACGTTTGGCGATTGTAGGGCGAGTCGCGCACGGCCGCACGAGCCCGCGAGTTCACCCCGCCGCCGGCGCGGGTATTCGGGCGAAACGCTTGCTGTTGCTGGGTTTGCGGGGTGGTCGACCGGATGGAACGAGCGGCCCCGGCGCTTCCGGCGGCCGACCCGGCACCTGCCGATGGGACGATTGCCCCATGCGCGGAGACATTCGGCCCCGCGCGCCGGCCGCTTACGCGTCGCCGTCGGGCTTGCCCGATTTCAGCAGGATGTGCTTCGCGACGCCGCGCAGGATGTTGACCTCCTCGCGCTCGAGACCCGTGCGCGCGAACAGGCGCCGCAGCCGCGGCATCAGCTTCTTCGGGTTGCGCGGATCGAGGAAGTCGAGTGCGATCAGTGCGTTCTCGAGGTGTACGTACATCCGCTCGATCTCGTCGCTCTGCGCAAGCGTGCCGGCTTCGCCCGACGGTTGCGCCGACGGCTCGCTCGCGTGCTCGAGAAACGCGACACGCAGTTCGTACGCGAGCACCTGCACGGCCTGCGCGAGATTCAGCGAGCTGTAGGCCGGGTTCGCCGGGATATGCGCCAGCGCGCTGCATTGCTCGACATGCTCGTTCGCGAGGCCCGTGCGCTCGTTGCCGAACACGAGCGCGATGTCGCCCGTGCCGACCTGTGCGCACGCCTGCGTGGCAGCGGCACGCGGCGCCAGGCGCGGCGGCCCGTATTCGCGCGTGCGCGCAGTCAGCGCGATCGACCAGTGAACACCGGACAGCGCGTCGCCGAGCGTCGGCACGACATGCGCGGACGCGAGGACGTCGTCCGCGCCGCTGGCCATCGCGATCGCCTCGGGATCGCTCTGGACGTGCGGCACGCGCGGCGCGACCAGCACGAGACGCGAGAAGCCCATCGTCTTCAGCGCGCGGGCGGCCGCCCCGACATTGCCGGGATGGCTCGGCTCGACGAGCACGAAACGGGTGGACGTGAAGCCGCCGGACGGCGGCCGGGACGAGGCCGCGCCCGGCTCGGACGGCGCGGCGGTGATCTGCGGGGTTTCCACTACGATACGACTCGGTTCATCAGAATGGCAGTATGGTATCGCCATCGCCGCAGCAAACCCACTCGTCCGGACGGATAGTGGGGGTTTCCCCGTATCCCGGTCGCCTGAAACCGCCAAAAATCGGGTAAAATCATGCCTTTACGCGCCGCACTTCGTGCGACGCGGGTCGTACCCCGTTCTTTGTCAATTCGCGTCTCATCTCGCCTGCCACGCTAGCGCCGTGCCGGGCGGTTGTTCCACTTCGTGGCGGCCCGTGCCGCCAGCTACAGGATCCAGGCTCATGCATCCCATGCTCAACATTGCTGTCAAGGCTGCGCGCCGCGCCGGACAGATCATCAATCGCGCGTCCCTCGATCTCGACCTGATCGAGATCCGCAAGAAGCAGCAGAACGACTTCGTCACCGAAGTGGACAAGGCCGCCGAAGACGCGATCATCGAGACGCTGAAGACCGCCTACCCCGACCACGCGATCCTCGCGGAAGAATCGGGCGAATCCGAGAACGAATCCGAATTCAAGTGGATCATCGATCCGCTCGACGGCACGACCAACTTCATCCACGGCTTCCCGTACTACTGCGTATCGATCGCGCTCGAGCACAAGGGCGTCGTCACGCAGGCCGTCGTCTACGACCCGAACAAGAACGACCTGTTCACGGCCACCCGCGGCCGCGGCGCGTACCTGAACGACCGCCGCATCCGCGTCGGCCGCCGCGACCGCCTGTCGGACGCGCTGGTCGGCACGGGCTTCCCGTTCCGCGAAAAGGACGGCCTCGACGCCTACGCGCGCCTCTTCACCGAAATGACGCAGGCCTGCACGGGCCTGCGCCGCCCGGGCGCAGCCGCACTCGATCTCGCGAACGTCGCGGCCGGCCGCCTCGACGCGTTCTTCGAACAGGGCATCAACGTGTGGGACATGGCAGCGGGCAGCCTGCTGATCACCGAGGCCGGCGGCCTCGTCGGCAACTACACGGGCGACGCCGATTTCCTGCATCGCCATGAAATCGTCGCCGCGAACCCGAAGATCTACGCGCAGATGATCCCGATCCTGAAGGGTTACACCCACGTGCATCCGGCGGCGGAGTAAGCCCCGGCCGCGCCTGCATGGCGCGGCTTTCGCGCACACCGCTCGCGGGCTTCGTCATGACGGCGCGCCGCCGTTCGCCTCCCGGTTGCCGGGAGGCGGGACAATCTTCCCGCACGAGGGTCGCTTCGTGCGTCTATCCTGAAGTTGCTTGAGTTGTTCGGGCCGGTCGGCGTACTGCCGCTTGCACCGCCTTCCCCGCAATGACAATGAATGGTTTGCGTCCGGCATCCCCGCACGGCGGACAACACCGCCGGCCTGCCGGCCCCCGCCCGTATCAACACCGCCACGACGCCGTGGCAATCGCATCCGAGTCCCCATGTTACGGCTAAGCGAAATTAAACTCCCCCTCGACCACCCCGAGAGCGCGCTCGAGGCCGCGATTCGCGAGCGCCTCGCGGAGCTTGGCGTGGCCGCGGACGGCCTCCTCCGTTACACCGTGTTCCGCCGTGCGCACGATGCGCGCAAGCGCGCCGACATCAAGCTCACGTATATCGTCGATGTCGAAGTCACGGACGAAGCGGCCGCTATCAAGCGCCTCGCCGGCAAGCCGCATTGCGGCGTGACGCCCGACATGGCGTACCACTTCGTCACGAAGGCGCCCGAGCACGGTAATTTCCTGCGCCCGGTCGTGATCGGCATGGGGCCGTGCGGCCTGTTCGCGGGGCTGATCCTCGCGCAGATGGGTTTCCGCCCGATCATCCTCGAACGCGGCAAGGCCGTGCGCGAGCGCACCAAGGACACCTTCGGCCTGTGGCGCAAGAGCGTGCTCAACCCCGAATCCAACGTGCAGTTCGGTGAAGGCGGCGCCGGGACGTTTTCCGACGGCAAGCTGTACAGCCAGATCAAGGATCCGAACCACTATGGCCGCAAGGTGCTGGACGAATTCGTCAAGGCGGGTGCGCCGGACGACATCCTGTACCTGAGCCGGCCGCACATCGGCACGTTCCGACTCGTCAGCATGGTGGAAAAGATGCGCGCGTCCATCCACGAACTGGGTGGTGAAGTGCGTTTCGAAACGCGGGTCGACGACATCGAGATCGATCAGGGCAAGGTGCGCTCGCTGAAGCTCTCGAACGGCGAAACGCTGCGGTGCGACCACGTCGTGCTGGCCGTGGGCCACAGCGCACGCGACACGTTTGAGATGCTGCACGATCGCGGCGTCTACGTCGAAGCCAAGCCGTTCTCGCTGGGTTTTCGTATCGAACATCCGCAGGGGCTGATCGATCGCAGCCGCTTCGGCAAATTCGCGGGCCACAAGCAGCTCGGTGCAGCCGACTACAAGGTGGTGCACCACTGCAGCAATGGCCGCGCCGTCTACAGCTTCTGCATGTGCCCGGGCGGCACGGTGGTCGCGGCGACCTCCGAGCCGGGCCGCGTGGTCACCAATGGCATGAGCCAGTATTCGCGGGCCGAACGCAACGCGAATGCGGGCATCGTCGTCGGCATCACGCCGGACGACTATCCCGGCGGCCCGCTGGCGGGTATCGCGTTCCAGCGCAAATGGGAAGAGCGCGCGTTCGAACTCGGCGGCGGCGATTACCGTGCGCCGGGCCAACTGGTCGGCGATTTCATCGCTGGCCGGCCGTCGACGTCGCTCGGCTCCGTGGAGCCGTCGTACAAGCCGGGCGTGAACCCGACCGATCTCAGCACCGCGCTGCCGGACTACGTGATCGAAGCGATTCGCGAAGCCCTCCCCGAGATCGACAAGAAGATCGCCGGCTTCGCGATGCACGATGCGGTGCTCACCGGTGTCGAGACGCGCACTTCTTCGCCGATCCGGATTCGACGCAAGGACGATTACCAGAGCATGAACGTCGAAGGCCTGTATCCGGCGGGTGAAGGCGCGGGGTATGCCGGTGGCATCTATTCGGCAGCCATCGACGGGATCGAAGTCGCGCAGGCGGTGGCACTCAGCATGGCGTCGGCGCAAACGGCCTAAGGCGCCGGACAGGGTCGGCGCGCGGAGGTTCGCGCGCCTGACCTGTTCGGGATCGGCAGTGTCCCGTACTCGTTAGCGCGGCTGGGAGACCAACGCTCCCGGCATGCAGCCATCTTGTGATTGAACGTGCGCAGACCGCCGAACTTTGCCGCAGAGGAAAGTGGCATCACTGGCTGTCGCTGACTTTCCGCTTGGGAAGCCAGTGCAATCGCGAATGCCGATATCAGTCCGTCGGTAGCATCTGTGGATTCCAGACTATCTCCCACAGATGGCCGTTGATGTCACGAAAATATCCAGCGTAACCGCCGTAGAACGTGTCGTGCGGAGCCTTGACGATCTCTGCGCCTGCACGCTCTGCCGCACCCATCGTCTCGTCGACTTCCTTCCGGCTCAAGACATTGTGCCCTATCGTGAAGGCCGTAGGCGAGACGGGCTGCTTCGGCAGGCCCGTATCATGAGAAATATCGTCCTGCGCCCAGAGCGCGAGCTTCAGGCCGCCCGAGAGATCAAAAAAGGCAACTGCGCCATGCTCGAATTCGCGACCGATGATGCCTTCAGTCGGAAGACCGAGACCGTCACGATAGAAGGCGAGTGATTGTTCGAGATCGGCAACGCCGAGGGTGATAACTGAAATTCGAGGTTTCATGTCCATACCCATGCTATTGGCGCCTGCACAATACAGGCATCCTGATAGTCTTGGGCCGTTACGGAGCGCAACGGAAGGACCCGCTGAGCGGGGGCCGGGCCAACCTTCCCGAGCCTAACCTGTTTTAGACGAAACTTAACTATATTCGCGCGAACATGCCGGGTCAATGCAGCGTTCTCAACGCAGCCGACGTTGCGAGATCACGGGTGCGCCCGGGCACGATGTTCTGGATTGTGTCCACGTCGCCATGCGGCGGCCGGGGCCGTCAAGCTTGGGCATGAACGCGGATAACGCCCCCTCCTCAACACCGACGACTGGCCAAACGGCCAACTTCGCGCCTTCACATGAAGCCACTGGTAAACTCGGGCAACCAAAGCAACAACCTGATGCCTGACTTATGACCACGCTGTCGCCCGACGCCTTCGCCGGCCACACTCCAATGATGCAGCAGTACCTGCGCATCAAGGCCGACCATCCCGACACGCTTGTCTTCTACCGGATGGGCGACTTCTACGAGCTGTTCTTCGAAGACGCGGAGAAAGCCGCACGCCTGCTCGACCTGACCCTCACGCAACGCGGCGCATCGGCCGGCACGCCGATCAAGATGGCCGGCGTACCGCATCACGCGGTCGAGCAGTATCTCGCGAAGCTCGTGAAAATGGGCGAATCGGTCGCGATCTGCGAGCAGATCGGCGATCCGGCCACGTCGAAGGGCCCCGTCGAGCGCAAGGTCGTGCGTGTCGTCACGCCTGGTACGCTGACCGATGCCGCGCTGCTGTCCGACAAGAACGACGTCTACCTGCTCGCGATGTGCACGGGCCACAACAAGCGCGGCGTGGCGGTAAACATCGGCCTTGCGTGGCTGAACCTCGCGAGCGGTGCGCTGCGCCTCGCCGAAATCGAACCCGACCAGCTCGCTGCCGCGCTCGAACGCATCCGGCCCGCCGAGATCCTGACGCCGGACGGCGCAACCGACGCCGTGCCGGCCGGCGCGGGCGCAAGCAAGCGCGTGCCGGCATGGCACTTCGACATCGCGTCGGGCACGCAGCGTTTGTGCGATCAGCTCGATGTCGCGAGCCTCGACGGTTTCGGTGCGCATTCGCTCACGAGCGCGTGCGGCGCAGCGGGCGCATTGCTGCTCTATGCGGCCGCCACGCAGGGCCAGCAACTGCGGCACGTGCGCAGCCTGAAGGTCGAGAACGAAACGGAGTACATCGGGCTCGATCCGGCCACGCGCCGCAACCTCGAACTGACCGAGACGTTGCGCGGCACCGAGTCGCCGACCCTGTATTCGCTGCTCGACACCTGCTGCACGACGATGGGCAGCCGCCTGCTGCGTCACTGGCTGCATCACCCGCCGCGTGCGTCGGTCGCCGCGCAGTCGCGCCAGCAGGCGATCGGCGCGCTCCTCGATGCACCGGCCAACGCCAGCCTCGATGCGCTGCGCAGCGCACTGCGCCAGATCGCCGACGTCGAACGGATCACCGGGCGTCTCGCGCTGCTGTCCGCACGCCCGCGCGACCTGTCGAGCCTGCGCGACACGTTCGCCGCACTGCCGGCACTGCGCGAGCGCATCAGCGCGATCGTCGCAAACGCTGACGCACTCACCCGCGTCGACGCAGCGCTCGCACCGCCCGCCGAATGTCTCGACCTGCTGACCAGCGCGATTGCGCCCGAGCCGGCCGCGATGGTGCGCGACGGTGGTGTGATCGCGCGCGGCTACGACGCCGAGCTCGATGAGCTGCGCGACATCTCGGAGAACTGCGGGCAGTTCCTGATCGATCTCGAAGCGCGCGAGCGCACACGCACCGGCATCGCGAACCTGCGCGTCGAATACAACAAGGTGCACGGCTTCTACATCGAGGTCACGCGCGGCCAGACCGACAAGGTGCCCGACGATTATCGCCGGCGCCAGACGCTGAAGAATGCCGAGCGCTACATCACGCCCGAACTGAAGACCTTCGAGGACAAGGCGCTGTCCGCGCAGGAACGCGCACTGGCGCGCGAGCGCGCGCTGTACGACGCGGTGCTGCAAGCGCTGCTGCCGTTCATCCCCGAGTGCCAGCGCGTCGCGTCGGCGCTCGCCGAACTCGACCTGCTCGCCGCATTCGCCGAACGCGCGCGCGCACTCGACTGGGTCGCGCCCACCTTTACCGACGAGATCGGCATCGAAATCGAACAGGGCCGCCACCCGGTCGTCGAAGCGCAGGTCGAACAGTTCATCGCGAACGACTGCCGCTTCGGCACCGAGCGCAAGCTGCTGCTGATCACCGGCCCGAACATGGGCGGTAAGTCGACGTTCATGCGGCAGACCGCACTGATCGCGCTGATGGCTTACGTAGGCAGCTACGTGCCGGCCAAAGCGGCATGCTTCGGCCCGATCGACCGGATCTTCACGCGCATCGGCGCGGCGGACGATCTCGCAGGCGGCCGCTCGACGTTCATGGTCGAGATGACCGAAGCCGCGGCGATCCTCAACGACGCAACGCCGCAAAGCCTCGTGCTGATGGACGAGATCGGCCGCGGCACGTCGACGTTCGACGGCCTCGCGCTCGCGTGGGCCATCGCACGCCACCTGCTGGCGCACAACGCGTGCTACACGCTGTTCGCGACGCACTACTTCGAGTTGACGCAACTGCCGTCCGAATTCCCGCAAGCGGCCAACGTCCACCTGTCGGCCGTCGAGCACGGCCACGGCATCGTGTTCCTGCACGCGGTCAACGAGGGCCCGGCCAACCAGAGCTACGGCCTGCAGGTCGCGCAGCTCGCAGGCGTTCCGGCGCCCGTGATCCGCGCCGCGCGCAAGCACCTTGCGTATCTCGAACAGCAGTCCGCATCGCAGCACACGCCGCAGCTCGACCTGTTCAGCGCGCCGCCGGTGGCCGCCGACGATCTCGAATGCGCGGACGCGCCGGCGCTGCCCGACACACCGCATCCGGCGCTCGAAAAACTGCGCGACATCGATCCCGACGACCTCAAGCCGCGCGAGGCACTCGACCTGCTGTACGAACTGCGCACGCTGGTCCGGTCGCACGATGCCGACGGGCACGCGTAAGCGCATCCCGCGCGGCATGCCGGCTCGCACGGCCG
>NZ_JAAGPG010000222.1:0-13231 GCF_017104665.1 Burkholderia sp. Se-20378
TCGAGGCCGCCGTACAGGAATGCGGTGAGGGCATACAGTACAATATCCATGTTCGAAGTTTACACTAGGCCCCCTTCCCGCGACGGCTCCCTTTGTTCGGATCCGCCGCGCCTTCGGGCCCCACTGTCCATCGCTCCCCATGCTCGACAATCTCACTCAACGGATGGCGCGCGTCGTCAAGACGCTGCGCGGCGAGGCCCGGCTTACCGAGGCGAACACCCAGGAGATGCTCCGCGAGGTGCGTCTCGCCCTGCTGGAGGCCGACGTTTCGCTGCCGGTCGTCCGCGAATTCATCGCCAAGGTCAAGGAAAAGGCGCTCGGCGAAGAAGTGATCAGCAGCCTGTCGCCGGGTCAGGCGCTGGTCGGCGTGGTCCAGAAGGAACTGACCGCCGTGATCGGCGGCGACTACGAAGGCAAGGCTGCCGAGCTGAACCTCGCGGTCACGCCGCCCGCGGTGATCCTGATGGCAGGCCTGCAGGGTGCGGGCAAGACCACGACCGCCGGCAAGCTCGCGAAGCTGCTGCGCGAGAAGTACAAGAAGAAGGTGCTGACCGTGTCGTGCGACGTGTATCGCCCGGCCGCAATCATGCAGCTGAAAACGGTGAGCGAACAGGTCGGCGCCGACTTCTTCCCGTCCACGCCGGACCAGAAGCCCGTCGACATCGCGATTGCGGCCGTCGACTGGGCGAAGCGCCACTACCATGACGTGCTGATCGTCGACACGGCCGGCCGCCTCGGCATCGACGAGGCGATGATGCAGGAAATCGCCGCGCTGCACGACACGCTGAAACCGGCCGAAACGCTGTTCGTCGTCGACGCGATGCTCGGCCAGGACGCGGTCAACACCGCGAAGGCGTTCAACGACACGCTGCCGCTCACCGGCGTCGTGCTGACCAAGCTCGACGGCGACTCGCGCGGCGGCGCCGCGCTGTCGGTCCGCCACGTCACGGGCAAGCCGATCAAGTTCGTCGGTGTCGCCGAGAAGCTCGACGGCCTCGAGGTGTTCCACCCCGACCGGATGGCGAACCGGATCCTCGGCATGGGCGACATCCTCGCGCTCGTCGAGGAGGCGCAGCGCGGCGTCGACGTGCAGGCCGCGCAGAAGCTCGCCGACAAGGTCAAGAAAGGCGGCGATTTCGACCTGAACGATTTCCGCGCGCAGATCTCGCAGATGAAGAACATGGGCGGCCTGTCGTCGCTGATGGACAAGCTGCCTGCTCAGTTCCAGCAGGCGGCGGCCGGCGCCGACATGGGCCAGGCCGAGAAGTCGATCCGCCGGATGGAAGGCATCATCAGCTCGATGACGCCCGCCGAGCGCGCGAAACCCGAGATCATCAAGGCGACGCGCAAGCGCCGCATTGCAGCCGGCGCGGGCGTGCCGGTGCAGGAAGTCAACCGGATGCTGAACCAGTACGACCAGATGCGTACGATGATGAAGAAGCTGAAGGGCGGCAACATGCAGAAGATGATGCGCGGCCTGAAGGGCATGATGCCCGGCATGCGCTGATTTTGCCCATCGGCCGGCGCACGGGTTTTTGCTGTAGCGCGCGCCCGCCGTTCTGCTTCATTCTTATTTGTATACCGACTGCCCGCCAGAACACATGAACCGCGAAGAAGCCCTCCACATTTTCAACCACTCCGAAGAGATCGTGTCGGCCGACGCCGTCAATGCGTCGATCTCCAAGATGGCCGACGCGATCCGCGCCGAGATCGGTGACGCGTTCCCGCTCGTTCTCTCGGTGATGGGCGGCGCCGCGGTGTTTACCGGGATGCTGCTGCCGCATCTCGATTTCCCGCTGGAATTCGACTACATCCACCTGACCCGCTATCGCAATACGACGCAGGGCAGCCCGGAAATGCACTGGCGCGTCGCACCGCGCGAATCGGTGAAGGACCGGATCGTGCTCGTGCTCGACGACATCCTCGACGAAGGCGAGACGATGGCCGCGATCCGCGACCGCATCCTCGACATGGGCGCGCAGCGCTTCATGTCGGCCGTGCTGTGCGAGAAGACGCTCGCGAAGGCGAAGCCGCTGCACCCCGACTTCTGCGGCTTCTCGGTGCCCGACCGCTACGTGTTCGGCTGCGGGATGGACGCGAAGGGCTACTGGCGCAACCTGCCGACGATCCGCGCGCTGACCACGAACGTCTGAGCGCCCCGCTCCGCACTATATAAATAGAAAGCGGCGCTCCGGTTTCCCGGAGCGCCGCTTTTTTTGTGGGCGCCGTGGGTGCGCGCCGCCCCGTCCTACAACTGGTGCACGAACGCGCGGACGCCGCCCAGCATCATCTCGACCGAAATCGCGACGAGCACGAGGCCCATCAGCCGCTCGAACGCCGCGACGGTTCGCTCGCCGATCCATTGCTGGATTCGCTCGGCCAGCACCAGCGTCACCGCGCAGACGATCATCGTGACCGTCAGCGCGCCGACCCACTCGAGCATCTTGCCGGGCCCCTGCGACGTCAGCAGCATCACCGTCGCGAGCGCGGACGGCCCGGCGAGCGCCGGAATCGCGAGTGGCACGATGAACGGCTCGCCGCCCGCACGCGGATCGTTGCCGAGCGCGCCGTCCGGATGCGGGAAGATCATCCGCAGCGCGATCAGGAACAGCACGATCCCGCCGCCGAGCCGCAGCGACAGGTCGGTGAGGCTCATCATCCGCAGGAAGCGGTCGCCGACCAGCATGAAGAACAGCAGGATCACGAACGCGATCCCCACTTCACGCAGGATCAGCTTCACGCGCCGCTCGCGCGGCACATCCCGCATCGCCGAAATGAACAGCGGGATGTTGCCGAGCGGATCGGTGATCAGCACCAGGAGCACGGTGGCCGACAGGAAGGTGTATTCCACCGCGTTCCCCGGTCGGTGCGCTTAGCGCGCGAGCGCGGCGCGGATCTTCTCCGCGACCGTCGCCGCAGCCGCGTCGGCCGGCAGCAGCGTCGCTTCGGCGTCGCGGCGGCCCTGATACTCGATCTTGCCTTCCTTCAGGCCGCGCTCGCCGATCACGAGGCGATGCGGCACGCCGACCAGCTCCCAGTCGGCGAACATCACGCCCGGGCGCTCGCCGCGGTCGTCGAGGATGACGTCGATGCCGGCTGCGACGAGTTCCGCGTACAGCTTGTCGGCAGTCTCGCGCACCATTTCGCTGCGGTCATAGCCCATCGGGCACAGCACGACTTCGAACGGCGCGATCGACTCGGGCCAGATGATGCCCTTGTCGTCGAAGTTCTGCTCGATCGCCGCGCCGAGAATACGCGTGACGCCGACGCCGTAGCAGCCCATCAGCATCGGCTGCGGCTTGCCCGACTCGTCGAGGAACGTCGCACCCATCGCTTCCGAATACTTGGTGCCGAGCTGGAACACGTGGCCGACTTCGATGCCGCGGCAGATGTCGATCACGCCCTTGCCGTCCGGCGACGGGTCGCCCTTCTTCACGTTGCGCACGTCGGCGACGTCCGGCTCGGGCAGGTCGCGGCCCCAGTTCACGCCGGCGATGTGGTAGTCGACCTCGTTTGCGCCGACGACGAAGTCGCTCATGTTCGCGACCGTGCGGTCCGCGATCACCTTCACGGGCTTCTTCGTGCCGACCGGGCCGAGATAACCCGGCGGCGTGCCGAACCATTCGACGATTTCCTGCTCGGTCGCGAAGCGGTGGTTCTTCAGGCCCGGCAGCTTCGATACCTTGATCTCGTTCAGGTCGTGATCGCCACGCAGCATCACGAGCCAGATGGTCGGCTCGGCGCCTTCGTTGTCGGTCGCGAGCACGATCGACTTGATCGTGCGCTCGAGCGGGATGGCCAGCAGTTCGGCGACGGCTTCGCACTTCGCCTTGCCGGGCGTCGCGACCTTCTCCATCGCTTCGGCCGGCGCCGCACGCTCGGCGATCAGCGGCAGCGCTTCGGCCGCCTCGACGTTCGCCGCGAATTCGGACGTCGGGCAGTACGCGATCGCGTCTTCACCGGTGTCGGCGATCACGTGGAATTCGTGCGAGAAGTTGCCGCCGATCGAGCCGCTGTCGGCCGCGACCGCACGGAACTCGAGGCCGAGGCGCGTGAAGATGCGCACGTACGCGTCGTACATCTTGCGATACGACTCGTTCAGGCCGGCCGCATCCTTGTCGAACGAGTACGCGTCCTTCATGATGAATTCGCGGCCGCGCATCACGCCGAAGCGCGGACGGATCTCGTCGCGGAACTTCGTCTGGATCTGGTAGAAGTTCACCGGCATCTGCCGGTAGCTCTTGATCTGGTTGCGCGCGATGTCGGTGATGACTTCCTCGTGCGTCGGCCCGATCACGAAGTCATTGTCCTTGCGGTCCTTGAAGCGCAGCAGCTCGGGGCCGTACTGCTCCCAGCGGCCCGATTCCTGCCACAGCTCGGCGGGTTGCACGGCCGGCATCAGCAGTTCGATGGCGCCCGCCCGGTTCATTTCCTCGCGCACGATCGCCTCGACCTTGCGAATCGAACGCAGGCCGACTGGCAGGTAGTTATAGATGCCGCCGGCGACGCGACGGATCATGCCGGCGCGCACCATCAGCTTGTGGCTGACGATCTCTGCGTCGGCGGGTGCTTCTTTCAGGGTGCCGATAAAGAAACGGGAAGCTTTCATGCGGACGGTTCCAAAAACGGCGCCCCCAGGCGGGGCGCCCGAAAAAGTTTCAAGGTGAAAAAGCTGCGCGCGACGAACGACGATGGCGCAGACGACGTAGCAGACTAATCAGGGACAATTCAGCCGGTGTACCCCGCGCGGATTCGCTCCGTCACGGTGCGCAGCGCCCGTTATCTGTTTATAATCAAAGCAATTTTAAAGGATTCGAAGGTGGTTGTATGCTGGATCGTGAAGGCTTTCGCCCGAACGTCGGCATCATCCTCTTGAACGCGCGCAACGAGGTGTTTTGGGGCAAGCGGCTCCGCGAGCATTCCTGGCAGTTTCCTCAAGGTGGGATCAAGTACGGCGAGACCCCCATGCAGGCGATGTACCGGGAGCTGCACGAGGAAACGGGCCTGCACCCGGAACACGTCAAGATAATCGGCCGCACTCGCGACTGGTTGCGTTATGAGGTGCCTGACAAGTTCATTAAACGCGAAGTACGCGGTCATTACCGCGGCCAGAAGCAGATCTGGTTCCTGCTGCGGATGGTTGGACGCGATTGCGACATTTGCTTGCGCGCGACCGACCACCCGGAGTTCGATGCGTGGCGCTGGAACGAGTACTGGGTGCCGCTCGATGCGGTGATCGAGTTCAAGCGGGATGTCTATCAGTTGGCGCTGACGGAACTGTCGCGCTTCCTGCGCCGCCCGGCGCAGCGAGCCGAGAAGCCGCGTGGGCCGCGTCTGTCGCGCTATCCGCGCGTCATTGGCGTACAGGCCCAGCAGACGCTGACGATTGTCGACACATCGGTAGTCTGTTCGGAGATCGAAGTGGAAGCGAGCACGCTCGACGAGATGCCGCCCCACGTGATCATCGGCAAATGACGAATCGAACTGCATGACCGGGCGCGACCTTGGTGTCGCGCCCTTTTTTTACGAGGAATGCATATTGAAAGCGATTGCTCTCGCGCTCGCATCGATTGCCGCGGTGGCCACGCTGGCAGGCTGCGCGAATTCGAAGACGCCCACCAACAAGGATGACAGCGAGTTCGTGTATCTGCTGGACCGTCAGGGCACCTGGAAGGAAAACGCGGTCGACTCGCTGCCGCCGCTGCCGCAAACGGGCGACCTGCTGCCGTTCAACGTATCGCAGAACACGCCGCTCAAGTTCTTCGTCGATGCGAAGTCGCTCGCGGTCGGCACCGATGGCGTCGTGCGCTACGCGGTCGTCATCACGAGCCCGGCCGGCGCCCGCAACGTGAACTACGAAGGCATCCGCTGCGACACCTACGAGTGGCGCCAATATGCCGGTCTGAATTCGGAACACGACGGCTGGGATCGCACCGTCGAGAACGACTGGCGGCGCATCGAGAACGGCGAACTGAATGCCTACCACTCGGCGCTCTATCAGGACTACTTCTGCGCGAACAAGATGCCGCAGGGCACGACCCAGCAGATCCTGGAGAACATCCGGTTTCACCGCACCGCAATGAGCCAATTGCGCTGACGGTGGGTGGCGCCCGCCGCCCCCTCTGTCCGCAGCAAGAAAAAGCCCGCATCACGCGGGCTTTTTCATTTGACGGCCGGAACCGGCACGAATGGTCACACCAGCACCAGGTTGTCGCGATGGATCAATTCGGGTTCCAGCATGTAGCCCAGCACGGATTCGATCTCGCCGCTCGGCTTGCGGTGAATCAGTTTCGTCTCCGCACTGCTGTAGTTCGTGAGCCCACGCGCCACTTCACGCCCGTCAGGGCCGACACACGCGATGACTTCTCCACGCGCGAACGCACCCTGCACGTCGATCACACCGATCGGCAGCAGGCTCTTGCCGCCTGCCGTCAGCTTCTCGACCGCGCCCGCGTCGATCACGACATGGCCGCGCACCTGAAGGTGATCGGCCATCCACTGCTTGCGCGCCGCCATCCGCGCGGTACGTGCGATCAGTTGCGTGCCGATTGCCTCGCCGGCCGCCAGACGCACGAGCACGTCAGTCTCCCGGCCGCTCGCGATCACGGTGTTCGCGCCGCTGTGTGCCGCACGCTTCGCCGCGAGGATCTTCGTCAGCATCCCGCCGCGACCGAGGCTCGAGCCCGCACCACCGGCCATCGCCTCGAGTTCCGGCGCACCTGCATTGGCTTCTGCAACGAGCGTCGCGTTCGGGTCCTTGCGCGGATCGGCCGTGAACAGCCCCGACTGGTCGGTCAGGATGATCAGTGCATCGCCTTCGATCAGGTTTGCAACGAGTGCGCCGAGCGTGTCGTTGTCGCCGAACTTGATTTCGTCGGTGACGACCGTGTCGTTCTCGTTGATGATCGGCACGACGCCAAGCCGCAACAGCGTCAGCATCGTCGAACGCGCATTCAAATAACGCTCGCGGTCCGCCAGGTCGGCATGCGTCAGCAGGATCTGCGCGGTGCGGATGTCGTGCTCGGTGAAGCGGCTCTCATAGACCTGCGCGAGCCCCATCTGGCCGACTGCGGCGGCAGCCTGCAACTCGTCGATTTCCCGCGGCCGCTTGCTCCAGCCGAGCCGCTGCATCCCTTCGGCAATCGCGCCCGAACTGACGAGCACGACTTCCTTGCCCTGGGCGCGCAGTGCGGCGATCTGAGCCGCCCAACGGCCGATTGCTGCATGATCGAGCCCCTTGCCGTCGTTGGTCACGAGGCTGGAGCCCACCTTCACCACCAATCGCTTCGAATCCGCGATGATCGAACGCATCCTGCACTGTCTCCTGTATCTGCTGCCTGCCCGGGCGGGCGCGATTGAGCGCCGACGCTGGGCGGCACGCCCGGCGCGTTACGGAATCGCTCAGGCGTCGTCGCCCGACGCCGCACCGCCCTTGGCTGGCGTCTCGTCGCGGAAACGCACGTCCGCCGCGAGATCTTCCGCCTCCGCCGCGCGATGTGCGTCCGAATGTTCGGCGAGGTAGTCGTAGATCGCGTAGCACAGCGCTTCACAGCCCTGGCCAGTCAGCGCCGAGATCTCGAATACAGGGCCGTCCCACTCGAAGCGCTCGAGGAAATCAGCGACGCGCGCCTTGCGCTCGTCTTCCGGCACCATGTCGAGCTTGTTGAGCACGAGCCAGCGCGGCTTCTCGTAGAGCGCCTCGTCGTACTTGCGCAGCTCGCCGACGATCGCCGTCGCTTCCGCAACCGGATCGACGCTTTCGTCGAACGGTGCGAGATCGACCAGATGCAGCAGCACGCCGGTGCGCTGCAGGTGGCGCAGGAACTGATGGCCGAGGCCCGCGCCTTCGGCGGCGCCCTCGATCAGCCCCGGGATATCCGCGATCACGAAGCTCTTGCTCGGACCGACACGCACCACGCCAAGATTCGGCGCAAGCGTCGTGAACGGGTAGTCGGCAATCTTCGGCCTCGCGTTCGACACCGACGAGATGAACGTCGACTTGCCCGCGTTCGGCATGCCGAGCAGGCCGACGTCGGCGAGCACCTTCAGCTCGAGCCTCAGCATGCGACGCTCACCGGGCTTGCCGTCCGTCTTCTGGCGCGGTGCACGGTTCGTGCTCGACTTGAAATGCAGGTTGCCGAGCCCGCCGGAGCCACCCTGCGCAAGCATCACCTGCTGGTCGTGCTCGGTCAGGTCGGCGATCAGCTCGCCGGTATCCATGTCGCTGATGATCGTGCCGACCGGCATGCGCAGCGTGACGTCGTCGCCGCCCTTGCCGTAGCAATCCGAGCCGCGCCCGTTTTCGCCGTTGCGCGCCAGATGCTTCTTCGCGTAGCGGTAGTCGATCAGCGTGTTGATGTTGCGGTCGGCGATCGCGTATACGCTACCGCCCCGGCCGCCGTCGCCGCCGTCCGGCCCGCCGAACGGGACGAATTTCTCGCGGCGCATCGACGCGCTGCCATCGCCTCCGTCTCCGGCGATGACTTCGATTCGTGCTTCGTCAATGAACTTCATTCGTCACTCCGCCCAGTATTTCCGCTATTGTGCCGCGCGCCGGCGCGCTTGAACAATCTGCCATTCGGCCGATCGTACGCCGGTTGCGCGATGGTCGCCCGAACGCACACGCGCCCGGCGACCAAATAAAAAAAGGCCCCGCGAAGACTGCGGGGCCTTTCGGCTACGAAGCCCGTGGGTGCCTGAACTTAGGCAGCCGCCGGGACAACGATGACCAGATGCTTCTTGTCCGCGCCCTTCGTCGCGAACTTGACGTGACCGTCGACCAGCGCGAACAGGGTGTGATCCTTGCCCATGCCGACGTTCTCGCCTGCGTGCATGCGCGTACCGCGCTGACGCACGATGATGCCGCCGGCGTTGATTGCCTGGCCGCCGTACACTTTCACGCCGAGACGCTTCGACTCGGAGTCGCGGCCGTTCCGGGAAGAGCCGCCTGCCTTTTTGTGTGCCATCTGATTGCTCCTTTACCGAGGCGCTTACGCGTTGATCGCGTCGATGCGCAGCTCAGTGTAGTTCTGGCGGTGGCCGCCGTGCTTTTGGTAGTGCTTCCGGCGACGCATCTTGAAGATGGTGACCTTGGCATGACGACCGTGCGACACAACGGTGGCCTTGACGGAAGCCCCACTGACCAGCGGCGTACCGAACTTAATCGATTCGCCTTCGCCCACTGCGAGAACCTGGTCGAGCGTGATTTCAGCGTCAATGTCAGCCGGTATCTGTTCTACTTTGAGTTTTTCGCCAACGGCAACCTTGTACTGCTTGCCGCCGGTTTTTATGACCGCGTACATTGAGAACCTCACTCTGGATCCAATTTTTCCGCACACCGTGCGCGGAAAACACGTGATTATACATGGGGTTAGCACCGAAGTCAAAACCCATTGACGATTGCCGCGCGCGGGCCTCGGCCAAACGGCCAAATTCGAGGCTGCGGCACGTGTCACAGACCGGGATATCTCGGATTCGACTTATAATCCGCCGCATCACCCAATTCCATCATCATGTCGTCGTCCACCGCCTCCCCCACCCTCAGCGCCGCCCATCTGCTCGCTCCGATCACCAGTGACATGGAGCAGGTGAATCGCGTTATCCGGCAAAGCCTCGCGTCCGATGTGCTGCTGATCAACCAGATCGCCGAGTACATCATCGGCGCGGGCGGCAAGCGGCTGCGTCCGGCATTGCTGCTGCTCGTCGCCGGTGCACTCGGCGAGACGTCGCACCAGCGGCACGTGCTGGCTGCCGTCGTCGAGTTCATCCACACGGCCACGCTGCTGCATGACGACGTCGTCGACGAATCCGAGCTGCGCCGCGGCCGCCAGACCGCCAATGCGCTGTTCGGCAACGCGGCGAGCGTGCTGGTAGGCGACTACCTCTATTCGCGCTCGTTCGAGATGATGGTCGGCGTCGGCAAGATGCGCGTGATGGAGATCCTGTCCGAAGCGACGACGATCATTTCCGAAGGCGAGGTGCTGCAGCTCCTCAACATGCACGACGCGGACGTCGACGAAACGCGCTACATGCAGGTGATCCGCTACAAGACGGCCAAGCTGTTCGAAGCGTCGGCACGTCTGGGCGCGGTACTCGCAGGCGCCGACGCGCCGACCGAGGCTGCCGCCGCCGAATACGGCCGCCGGATCGGCACTGCATTCCAGATCATGGACGACTGGCTCGACTATGCGGGCACCGTCGAGGCAATGGGCAAAAACGCCGGCGACGACCTTCGCGAAGGCAAGCCGACGCTGCCGCTCATCTATCTGATCGAACGCGGCACGCCCGAACAGTCGGCGCTGGCACGCGAGGCGATCGAACAGGGCGGCACCGATCGCTTCGATACGATTTTCGAAGCGATCACGCGTTCGGGCGCACTGGACCACACGCTCGAATGCGCACGCCAGGAAGCCCAGGCTGCTGCTGCTGCGATCGCTGCGTTCCCCGATTCGGTCTACAAGGAAAGCCTGCTCGCGTTGTGTTCGTACTCGACGTCGCGGCAGTCGTAAGTGCATGTCGTACGTCGCCGCCCCGGCTGCGACGTACGTTCGACACGGGAAAATCACCTGTCTCGAAAAATTTCTTCTCGAAGGTCTTCCCTTTTTGAAGAAACGTCGTTATAGTTACATTCTTGCTTGACGACGCAGCGGTCTTGAAGAAGACGGCAAAGTCGGAAGAGTCCAAATCGGGGTGTAGCTTAGCCTGGTAGAGCGCTACGTTCGGGACGTAGAGGCCGGAGGTTCGAATCCTCTCACCCCGACCAGATTTGTAAAAAACCGTGCACTCCGTGCACGGTTTTTTTTTGCCCGGTCGCCGCGAGCCCCTCGTGTCGCTCACGACACATCGCGGTCGCCGGCCTCTGCTATATTCCTTCCATCCCTGTCCTTCACTGCCCTTCCAACGCGTGGACCAAATTCCCTTATGGGCGCAAATCGGCGCCGTCTTCCTGCTTCTCCTCTGTTCCAGCTTCTTTTCGATTTCCGAGACCGCGATGATGGCGCTCAACCGCCATCGGCTGAAGCATCTCGCCAGCCAGGGCGCACTCGGCGCGAAAACCACGCAAGGCCTGCTCACGCGCACTGACCTGCTGCTCAGCGTGATCCTGATCGGCAACAACCTGTTCAACACGATCATCCCGGTTCTGACGACGTCGCTCGCGCTGCATACGTTCGGCCGCAACAACGTCGCGCTGTCGATCGCGACCGGCATCGTCGCGTTCCTGATCATCGTGTTCGCCGAAATCGCACCGAAGATCGTCGGCGCGACGTTCCCCGAACGCATCGCGCTGCCCGCGAGCCTCGTGATCGCGCCGCTGATGCGCGTGTTCAAACCGGTCGTCTGGTTCGTCAACGCACTCGCGAACGGCGTGCTGTGGGTGCTGCGCATCAACACGAAGAAGGGTCGCGACCAGCGAATGTCGACCGACGAGCTGCGGGCCATCGTGCTCGAGTCGAGCAGTTTCATGCCGACCAAGCACCGCAGCATCCTGCTCAACCTGTTCGACCTCGAGAACATCACCGTCGACGACGTGATGGTGCCGCGCCGCCAGATCGAGTCGCTCAACTTCTACGCGCCGCTCGACGACGTCCTGCACCAGCTCGAGACCTGCTATCACAACCGGCTCGTCGTTTACGAAGGCGACATCGACAAGGTGCTCGGCGTGCTGCACGTCCGCAAGACGCTAACCGCGCTGCACAACCAGGAGTTCGACCGCGAGACGCTGCGCACGCTGCTCGCCGAGCCGTATTACGTGCCGTCCGGCACGCCGGTGGTCCAGCAGCTCCAGTTTTTCCAGGAAACGCGGCAGCGGACCGCGCTCGTCGTCAACGAGTACGGCGAGCTCGAAGGGCTCGTCACGCCCGAAGACATCATCGAGGAGCTGATCGGCGAATTCACGACGTCGATGCCGCGCAGCGAACGCAAGGGCGGCTGGGACGAGAACGGCGAATGCATCGTCTCGGCAAGCATGCCGCTGCGCGAGCTTAATCGCTGGCTGCACCTGAAGCTGCCGACCGACGGGCCGAAGACGCTGAACGGCCTGGTGCTCGAAATCCTCGAGGAAATTCCGGAAGACGACGTGTGCCTGAAAATCGGTGACGTGATGCTCGAGGTGATGCGCAGCGACGATCAGGCCGTGCGCACCGTCAAGCTCTTCAAGCCGCGCGGCTCGCGCCCCGCACGCGTCACCTCGCGCTAGCCGAACGGCTGACTGCCGGCGCCGCCCGCGACGCGCGACCATCTGCTGGTCACGGTCAACAGGCGGCCAGCGTGCCGGCTCACATGCATTTCCCTCCTCCCGGGGCGACGCTGCGCACGCAGCCGCCGCCCGCTCACTCCGATGCGTCGCCCGCCACCGCACCGCGCGCGCTCGACGCGGCCCAGCTCGACGATGCGCCGGCCGTGCGGCTGCTGACGGACACGCTTCACGCGGCACGCGTGCGCGACGCATCCGATATCCACGTCGAACCATTCGAAGCCGGCTGGCGCATCCGCCTGCGCATCGATGGCGTGCTGCACGAACATGCTCGGCCGCCCCTGCATCTGCGCGACGCACTCGTCACACGGATCAAGGTGCTCGCGCGCATGGACATCGCCGAGCGGCGGCTCCCGCAGGACGGCAGGCTGCGCATCGCGATTGACGGCGGTACGCGCGGCGACTACCGGGTCAGTTCGCTGCCTACGTTGTTCGGTGAAAAGCTGGTGCTGCGGCGGCTCGAAACCATGCCACCTGACCTCACGCTCGCCCGCCTCGGCTTCGACGCGCAGCAGGCGGCCGCGATGGAGGCCGCGATACGCGCACCGCATGGCCTCGTGCTCGTCACGGGTCCGACCGGCAGCGGCAAGACGCTGTCGCTCTACTGCGCGCTGCAGATGCTCGATCGCGATGCGCACAACGTCTGCACGGTCGAGGATCCCGCCGAGATCCAGCTCGACGGCATCAGCCAGGTTGGTGTCGCCGAAAAGGCGGGGCTCACGTTCGCAACCGCACTGCGCGCGCTGCTGCGGCAGGATCCAGACATCATCATGGTCGGCGAGATTCGCGATGCGGAGACAGCCGACGTCGCGATCAAGGCCGCGCAGACCGGTCATCTCGTGCTGTCGACGCTGCACACGAACGACGCGCCGGCCGCCGTCGCGCGGCTGCTCGACATCGGCGTCGCACCGTACAACCTCGCGGCCGCGCTGCACCTCGTCACCGCGCAACGCCTCGTCCGGCGGCTGTGCACTGCCT
>NZ_JAAGPG010000223.1:0-13490 GCF_017104665.1 Burkholderia sp. Se-20378
CACGCCGTCGATAGCGCGCGAGCGCCCACAGCGGGAAGTACGCGGTATAGCCGTGATACTTCAGATAGAAGATGCGCGGAAAGCCCGGCGCATTGTGCGAGCGGTGCCACCAGAAGCCGTCTTCCTGCTGCACCGACTGCAGATACGCGATGCCGCGCTTCACCGAATCGGATTCGCAGTCGCCGAACGCCATCTGCGCGAGCAGCGCCCACGCGGTGAAGTTCGACGTGCTTTCGCCGCCGTTGGTGCCGCTCAGCTTCGGGTCGATGTAGCTGTCGTTCGTCTCGCCCCAGCCGCCGTCCGCATGCTGCCGTGAGCGCAGCCATTCGATCGCGCGGGCGATATACGGCTGCGACTTGTCCTCGCCGGCGAGCGCGAGGCCGGCCAGCACGCTCCACGTACCGTAGATGTAGTTCGTGCCCCAGCGGCCCCACCAGCTGCCGTCGGGCTGCTGCGTGCGCTTCACGTAGTCGATGCAGCGCGCGAGCGACGCGTGTTCGTCCGCGCGTTTCGTCACGCCGAAGCACAGCAGCACGCGGCCCGATACGTCCTCGGTCGGCGGATCGAGCAGTGCGCCGTGATCGGCGAACGGGATCGCGTTCAGGTACAGGCGGTCGCAGTCGGCGTCGAATGCCCCGAAGCCGCCGTTGCGCGATTGCAGCCCGCGCATCCAGTCGAGTGCACGCGCGACACGCGGCGCATACGGGTTCGTGCCGTCCGCGTTGCCATGCGTGCGGCCGCGGCGATCGAGCATCGCGGTGACGACGGCCGTGTCGTCGATGTCGGGGTAGTACGGGTTCGCGTACTGGAACGCCCATCCGCCCGGCTGGACGTCGGCCGGCGCGTTTTCGATCCAGTCGCCGCGCAGGTCGTTCACCTGGCGTACGGCCAGCCAGTCGTATGCGCGTGCGATGCGTTCGTCGAGTGCGCGCCGTGCGTCGCCCGGCTCGCCGTCTTCCGCCACCGCCACGCCGCGGGCCTGCTCGAGCGCCATCGTGCTCCATGCGGTATCCCACACCGGCGACAGGCACGGCTGGCAATACATGCTGCCGTCCGGCCGCGTGATCAGCAGTTTCTCCAGCGCATTGTCGCAGTCGCGCCGCAGCGGGTGATCGTCCGGGTAGCCGAGCACCTGCATCATTTGGTTGGCGTACACGATCGGCGGGAAGATGCCGCCGAGCCCGTCCTCGCCGTTCATGCGCTCCGCGCACCACGCCTCGGCATGGCGGATCGCGCGCTGCCGCAGGCCCTTCGGCATCAGCGGCTCGACATGGCGCACCGTGCGGTCGAGCGCGAGGAACAGCCTGCGCATGCCGCGGGCGGGCGGGAAGTACTGGCGTTCCTCGTCCGGCGGCGTGACGAACAGCTCGCGGATCGAGATGTTGCGCGGATTGCGCGCCCGCGCTTTCAGCGAGCACAGCGCGAGCAGCGGCACCATCGTCGTGCGCGCCCAGTACGCGACCTTGTACATCGAGATCGGCACCCACTTCGGGAACAGCACGAATTCGATCGGCATGAACGGCGTCGCGCGCCACGGCACCTGGCCGAACGTCGCGAGCAGGATGCGCGTGAACACGTTCGCGCGGGCCGCGCCGCCGAGCTTCAGGATCGCGTCGCGCGCGCGAACCATGTGCGGCGCGTGTTCGCTGTCACCGGCCGCCTTCAGCGCGAAATACGCCTTCACGCTGCACGACACGTCCGGATCGCCATCGACGTACAGCGCCCAGCCGCCATGCGTGTCGAGCCGCTGGTTCGCGCGCAGGTAGCGCGCCATCTTCTCCTGGCGGATGTCGTCGATCTTGTCCATGAAATGCATCATCAGGATGTATTCCGCGGTGATCGTCGCATCGGATTCGAGTTCGAAACACCAGCTGCCGTCGGGCTGCTGGAGACGCACGAGGGCGTCGCGTCCACGGGCGATGGCGGTGTCGAGCGCGGACCAGGGGGAGGGGGTGGGTTTAGTCATGCGGCGGATCATACCATCCGGCCGGAATGTTTATATTGAGACGCCCGGGTGCTACCATCCGCACCATGAAAAAACACCTCGAACCCGCGCCGCACGATGTGTCCGCGCCCGATGAACCGGCTGGAGCGGCCGGCACGCAGGCGCCTGAAGCATCGTCGGCGCCGGCCGCCCCCACCGCCGGCGTGCGTCGAAAAAAAGCGCCGGATCAGGTGCGTGCGCAGTTGCTGGCGGCTGCATCGGAAATCGCGACACATCACGGTGTGGCCGCGCTGACGCTCGATGCGGTGGCCGAGCGTGCCGGCGTGACGAAAGGCGCGCTGCAGTATCACTTCGCGAACAAGCAGGGGCTGCTGGACGCACTGTTCGGTCAGGCGACCGAGCGGTTCGCCGCGCAGATGGCCGCGCGGGTGGCGGCGGATGCCGATGGCGCAGGCGCGGTGGCGCGTGCCTACATGCATGCGGTGCTCGACGAGTCGCATCCGGCCGCGAGTACCGATGTGCTGCGTGTGCTGGTCGCGTCGATGATTACTGACCAGGACACGCGCGAGCGATGGTCGGTGCCGATGCGGGAATGGACGCGCCCCGACGCCGTGCCGCTCGAGCAGGCCGCCACGCTGATGATCTGCCGGCTCGCCGCCGACGGGCTGTGGATTTCGAAACTGCTCGACAGCCTCGAGATCTCCGCCGAATTGCGCGCCGAAATCGGCCGGCAACTCGACGCGATGAGCAAGGGTGTGTTTCCGGGATGACGCCCGGCACGGGGTGGACGTCGGTGGCGGGAAGACAAGGCAGGCGTGGGCCTGCGCCGTGACGGGATCGTGAACGAATCGCCGGAGAGTGCATGCTGCAGGTAGACAGTGGCCGGGTGAACGACCCGGAAACGCTTTCGCCGATCGAAATCGCGGAAGCTTGCGCGCAACGCGAGCGGCTGGTCGTCCAGTTCAGCCGGCCCGAAGCGTACGGCCCGGCGATCCTGCAATCGCTGAACGAAGCGTGCCGGCTCGCCGGGAATCGTCTTCAGGTCCGGTTTTACGGCCACTACTCGGCACGGTTCGATGCGGTCGTGCTGCGCCATTTGCCCGACGTCCGGGACCTGGCGGTCGATTGCCTGACCGAGATCGTGCATGAAGAAGAAATCGGCCGGCTTCCCGCGCTGAAACGGTTGAGCTTCGGGGTGTTCAAGCTGAACCGGCCGGACTTTCTCGACACGCTCGACCTCGGTCCGCTCGAGCGGCTCGTGCTGATTGAAAACGAGAAGCGGAACATCGATCTGTCGCCGCTGGCGAAGTGCGGGTCGTTGACCGAACTCTTCGTGCACGGCCATGCAAAGGGGATCGACGTACTCGCCGGCCTGCCCGGCTTGCGCAAGCTGACGCTCGGTTCCCATGCAAAGAAGCATCCGCTCGGCTTCATCCCGGCCATGCCGGCGTTGACGGAAATGACGCTGATCCTGGGCGGCCGCGACGCCATCGACGATCTGTCGAGCACCACCCTCGAGATGCTGCAGATCCTGCGCGTGCGCGGGCTTGCCACCTTGGGCGACCTGTCGCGCTTGCCGTCGCTTTCCGCGTTGCGCATCGAGGATCAGTTGCAGCTCACGACGCTGGATCTGTCCGGTGCGAAGCTGGAACGGCTCGCGCTGTTCAATTGCCGGAAGCTCGCGGATTTGCCCGGGCTGGACGGGCAGGACCGGTTGCGGGAGTTTCGCGCGTCGGGCGTGGCACTTGACCTGAATGCGTTGCGTGATCGTGATTGGCCGCCGGCCACCCGTTCCGTCGGCCTGTCGTCGGGCAGCATGAAATGGAACGACGACGCCCGGGCCCGTTTGGCGGCGCGCGGGTTCGACGAAAAGGCCGGCTACTGGCCATGATTCACGCCCGCCGCTGTCGTGCCTGCACCGGCTTCGCGTGCGCAAGCTGACGCGCGCCGTTTCGAACCCGCTTGCTCGCGATCGGGCAGTTGGTTATTCTGACGCCCATGACCCATTCGCAAACCCGTTCGATTATTTGCGCCGCAACGTTGCCGGCGGGATAGCGATCGACTGAATGGATATCGTCACAACCCGCCCGGAAGGCGGGTTTTTGCTTTCTGGGCATTCGATGGAGAGCCTGGACATGCAGACGGGGAAGTCACTTCACGCGACGGCATCGAACGATGCCGTGTTGCTCCACATGGTATGCGGCAAAATCGCGTCCGGAAAATCGACGCTCGTCGCGCGGCTCGCGAGCGCCGGGCCGGTCGTTTCGATCAGCGAAGACGCGTGGCTCGCGCAGCTCTATCCGGGCGAGATCCTGTCGATCGACGACTATGTCCGGTGTGCGAAGCGCGTCGGCCACGTGATGGCCGATCAGGCCCGCGCGGTGCTGCAGGCCGGCGTGTCGGTGGTGCTCGATGTGCCGTTCAATACCGTCGCCGCGCGTACATGGGGGCTCGCCATTTCGCAGGCTGCCGGCTGCGACCATCGATTGCACTACCTCGACGTCAGCGATGCCGTTTGCAAGGCGCGGCTGCACGCGCGCAATGCGCGAGGCGATCATCCGTTCCAGGCGTCCGACGCCGAGTTCGAACGGATCACGCGCTACTTCGTCGTGCCGACTGCGACGGAAGGGTTGAACATCGTCGCTTATGACGAGGCCGGTTCCGTCCGGCCGGCTTCATAAAGGTGCGCCAGCGTGAAGAACATCGAATACCCGCCTGACACACTCGATCTGCCGATGGTGCCGGTTCCCGCCGGCACCATTGCATTGAGGGACGACCGGATCGGCCGCACCTGGTGCGTCGATCTGCAACGCTTTGCGATCGGCCGCTATCCGGTGACCCAGGCGCAATACGCGGCGGTCACGGGGCTGGCGCCATCGTCGCATGCCGGCGCGCAACACCCGGTGGAGAACGTGTCGTGGCTCGACGCCGTCCGGTTCTGCAACCGGCTGTCGACGGCCGACGGTCTGCATTGCGGTTACGACATCCACGAGGACGGAACGGGTGCCGCCTTGGTTCCGGGCAGCAACGGCTATCGGCTGCCGACCGAAGCGGAGTGGGAGTACGCATGCCGCGCGGGAACGCATGGCCCGAGGTACGGCGAGCTCGACGCCATCGCGTGGTACCGGGAAAACGCCGGCGGCCGCACGCACGAGGTCGGCCGGAAGCAGCCCAACGGCTGGGGGCTGCACGACATGCTGGGCAATGTGTGGGAGTGGTGCGCGGATCAATACGACCCGGAAGTCTACGGTTCGTATCGCGTGTTTCGCGGTGGGGGTTGGGCCGATGTCGAGCGCAGTTGCCTTGCGACGAATCGCCGTCGCAGTCATCCGACCTTCGCGATCGACGATCTCGGGTTTCGGGTTGCGCGGTCGCTTGATGCGGGGGATGGGCGACTCGCGCCCGTCGTGCGTGGATCGCGCGGAGACTGATCGTGGCCGCCTCGTTGCGGCAAGTCGTGTCGTGACGACTAGGCCGCGGCTTGCGATGGGCGTGTGCCGCCCGTATCGACCATCGTTCCGCCCCGGCTGCATTCGACCCGGAGCGGAACGGTTGGCGATCGCAATCAGCGTTGCACAGCCGGCGATCAGGTGAGTTCGCCGGTGATGAACTGCGCCCGCCCGCGACCGAACGACCAGTCCGCGTCGCCGTTCTCGACGATGGACACGACGACGTCGTCCGGCGAGATGCCGCATTGCGTGTGCAGGTTCTCGACGAGCAGACGGTAGAACGCGAGCTTCTGCGACTCGGTGCGCTGGCGGCTCACTGCCGTCAGCAGCACCACGTCCCGGGATCGCGGATAGCCGAGGCCGGTGTCTTCCACCACGAGTTCGCCGGGGCGATGCTGCGTGACGGACTGGTAGCGATCGGTCGCGGGGACGTCGAACGCCTGCACCATCGCCTGATGGGCAGCGTCCAGCAGCGTGCGGACCTGTTCGTCGGTGCGGCCCTCGATGAGGTCGAATTTGAGCATTGGCACGGGAATTTCTCCTGGGTCGGGATAGTGTCGGCACGGCATGTCGTTTCTCTCGGAGGCGGCGTGCCGTGCTTCATATGGACTACTGAGTTGATGGCGAAGGCGTTGACCAGAACGATCGTCGCACTTACTGCTGGCGGCGCGCGAACGAAACCGGATAGGCGGCCGAACGTGCATTGATCATCGGGTCTTCCGCCTCGATACCGGCCGGCAGTGCGTTGGGCAGGAACAGCAGGCGGCGCTGCGCCACCGCATTGTCGGCGACCGCTTTCGTGATCGAGATCGTGCCGAGCTCCACGGTGCGATGGGTGTTCGACCATGCGATGGAGGGATCGTCGAGCTTGTCGCCGGGTTGGGCGATCTGCAGCACGAGGCGGAACCGAATCGGCGAGCGCGCGACGCGCTGGCGGATTTCCGTTTGGAGGTAGTCGGGCGCCACCTTGGCCGCCTCCGCATCCGATACATAGTGTTCGCCGTCGATCGGCAGCATCTGATAACGCCCATAGGTCACGGCGCCTTTCGCGTCGATGAAACGGAACGTATTGACGCCGAAGTACGGCAGCGTCGCATAGCTGGCCGGGAACGGCTTCGGCGCGGTGAGAAACGCTTTCGCGACCGGGTGGCTTTCCAGATAGGTATCCAGCGGCGTCGGCTTGGCCGCATTCGGGCCGCTCGTGCCGATCGCGATCAGCAGATCGCGAAAGTCGTCGGCCGTCGGCGAGGGAAACCCGTTGAACGAATGCGCGACGATATCGGTATCGCTGCCGTTCGGCAGCTTGAACTTGATGGCGAAGCCGCGCGGCGACGCGAGCGGATGGTTGTCCGCAATATCGGGAATGCCGGCAAAGTCGGAGAACCGGACGACCACCGGGACGGCGGCCTGGAAGTGCGGCGCCTTGCTGATGGCCGGCGCAGCGGCGCTCGGCGTAAACGACCCCTCGAGCACGATGCCCTTCGCATGCACGGCGCGTGCGCCGGGATGCCGGCCAAACACGCCATTCAGCGCATCGACCAACTGTGTGGGGGACGACTTCTGGCCGGCGGAAGGCGCAGGCGTTTGGGCGGACGCTGCCTGCGCGGCCGCGAGGCCAAACAGGAACGCCCAGGAAAGACGGGACGCGGATCGTCTCATGATCGGAACTCTTCGGTGGGTTGGGGACGGGGACGGCAACACGAGTCTAGTGCATATCGACAATAATGACAAATAGATGTGTCGTTATTGTTAATATAGCCCGGTCGAGCCCTTCGGTCGCGAGGCTATAATCGATCGCTCTCCCGCCGATCCGAACCCTTTTCCCGTGACTACCAAGAACGACGTCCTACGCGCGCTGCAACGAGAACCGCTGACCGTCGTCCAGCTCTGCGAATCCCTCAACGTGACGCGGACGGCGATCAACATGCAGTTGAAGCAGCTGGAAGCGGAGGGGCTCGTGCGCCGGCACAAGCCGGTGCAGACCGGGACACCGGGCAAGCCGGCCGTGCTCTACGAGGCTGCGCCGGGCAGCGAGGACGCGGCGTCGAGCGCGTATCCGGCGTTTCTGCTGGCGCTGCTCGCCACGCTTCAGGCGCATCTCGACGAACGCCAGCTCGAAAAGGTGCTCGTTGAAACGGGCCGCCGCCTGGCGCGCGAGAACGGCCTGCCGGCATCGGACGACTTCGACACGAACCTGGCCGGCGCGATGGCCGTCGTCGATTCACTGGGCGCGCACACCGAAGCGGTCCCCGACGGCAATGCGATCATGGTTCGCAATTACAGCTGCCCGGTTGCGAGCGCCGTGCGCGAAACGCCCTGCGTGTGTCGCGCCATCGCAGCCTACTTTTCCGAAGCGACGGGGCGCACGGTCACGGACCATTGCCTGCGCGAGGGGCGTCTCATCTGCCAGTACCGGATCGCGAAGAAGTAGCGGCACCGGCCGGTGTGCGCTGCGTTCGACGAAAACAGATGCGCCGGAAAACGCAACGCATCTGAAGGTGTCGAGCGATGCGCTTCGTCTTTAGAATGGGCCGCGAGCATGGCGAGCCATCCGAATCGCGGCATCCGCCGGGGCGCCGCCAAGCCACCCGACAATGTGGGAGACATACGATGCAACACCGTCCGAAAGCCGTCCCGACGCAGCAAGTAGCGAACGAGCGCGTGATCGTCACCGAATGGCGATTTGCACCGGGTGCCGAGACCGGCTGGCATGTTCATCAGCATGACTATGTCGTCGTGCCGCAAACGGACGGGCAGCTTCTGCTCGAAACCGCACAAGGCAACCGGGAGTCGCAACTGCACGCCGGGCGCAGCTACGCGGGGCCGAAGGGCGTCGAACACAACGTCGTCAACGCGACGGATCACGAAGTGGTGTTCGTCGAGGTCGAGATTCTCTGAGGGGCGCGTCAAGCCCCGCGAGCCAGGCCACGACAGGGAGAAGCATGATGAAAATGACCGACATCCCGTTTGGAACGACCGACTGGAGCACCGTGGAACCGACCGAGCACCGCGGAGAACGCGGGGTCGCGCGCTGGCGGACGATGCAGTTCGGGGATATCCGCGTGAGGCAGGTCGACTATTCGGCCGATTACCTCGCCGACCACTGGTGCGTCAAAGGTCACATCCTGTATTGCCTGGAAGGCGAGTTGCTGACGGAGCTCGAAGACGGGCGGCAGTTCACGCTTCGACCGGGCATGAGCTACCAGGTCGCGGATCATGCCGAAGCGCATCGATCGTCGACCCGGACGGGCGCCAGGCTGTTCATCGTCGATTGAAGCGGGCGCGCGCGCCCGCGTGCCGGCCGTAGCCGATCCTTTGCAGACCTCCGGTGCCGGGAGGACAATACCCCCGATATCTCTTCGGAGGCTGCCCGACATGGTCAAGTTCCAGCCCGACGGATGGCATACCGTCACGCCCCGAATCGTCGTGCCGGATCCGCAAGGCCTGATCGAATTCATGCGAACGGTATTTCACGCGCAGGGCGCGTACCGCCCTGGATTGCCTGCGGAAATCAGGATCGGCGATTCCGTCGTGATGATCAGCGGGGAAGACGGCCTGCGCGATCCGATCGTCGCGTTTCTGTACGTCTATGTCGAGGATGCCGATCTGACCTGTCAGCGGGCGCTTGCAGCGCATGCGACCCAGCTCGAAGCGCCGGCCGACATGCCGTACGGCGACAGGCGGGCAATGGTGAAAGATCCGTGGGGAAATGTATGGCAGATCGCCACGCATCGACGCGATCTCTCGCCCGACGAGATCCGTTCAAGGCTGGCCGGCGGCGGCTAGGGACCCGTCGCGGTGCGTCCGGGATTCGGGATGCGTCGTTTCCCGCCCAAGGTTGGCGGAGATTCGCCCGGGTGATCGTCTGCACTGCTTGAGATGGCCTGGCTGCTGCATGCGCGGAAACGAATGCGGGCAGATCTCGTCGACGTGCGGCTCCACAGGGTATGCGGCAAGATCGCGTCCGCATGCGTCAAGGCTGCGATACGAGGCTGACGACGCACGGCAACCTCGTCATGCGTTGCGCATCGAGATGCGGAAGCGCCGCAATCACCGCTGCCGTCCCGAACACGCCGTCGGCGCACCCGATACCGGGGCGCCGACGGTATGCGCGCTACGCGGAACGCGTCAGTGCGCGCCCGATGCGGCGTCGGACGATTCGCCCTTCAGCGGCCGGGTGATCCAGATCAGCGGGATGATGCAGATAAAGATGAACGTCGACGCGTAGAAGAAATCGTCGAGCCCGAGAATGGCGGCCTGGCCGTCGACGAGCGAATTGAACAGCGCGTGCGCGGACGACATGTCGAGATGCAGCGACGACTGCATCGCGTCGATCTGCTGATTGAAGATCGGGTTGCTGACGTTCGCCTGTTCGGTCAGATGCGCGTGATGCATGATCGTTCGGTTGTTCCATACCGTGCCGGCAATGGACGTGCCCGCGGCACCGCAAAAAATGCGGACGAAATTCGACAGGCCCGCCGCCGCCGGGATCCGTTCCGGCGGCAGTCCCGACAGGATGATCGCGATCAGCGGTACGAACCACAGCACGGCCGGAATGCCTTGCAGCAGCGTCGGAAGCACGAGATGCCACGTGTCGATGTCGGTCACGTACATCACGCGCATGTAGAACACGCCGGCAAACCCGATGAACGACAGCGTGGCGATGATGCGCGCGTCGACCGCTTTCAGCACGCGTCCCATGAACGGCGACAGCAGCACGGTGAAGATGCCGACCGGCGCGGTGACGAGCCCGGCATCGAAGGCGCGATAGCCGAGGTCTTCCTGCATCCACTGCGGCAGCAGCACCAGGTTGCCGAAGTAGAGTGCGTACGACACCGAGATCGCAATCGTGCCGCCGAGGAAGTTGCGTTGGGTGAACAATCGCAAATCGACGATCGGGTTCGCTTCGGTCAATTCCCAGATCAGGAACAACGCGAAGCTGATCAGCGCGGCGATGGTCAGCCCGATGATGATCGGCGACGAGAACCAGTCGAGGTCGCGCCCCTTGTCGAGCATGATCTGCAGCGTGGCGACCCACGCGATCAGCAGCACCAGGCCGACGACGTCGATCGGCTGTTTGCGGGTCTCCGTCTCCCGGTTGCGATAGATGGCCCAGATCACGCTGGCCGCGAAGAGGCCGACCGGGATGTTGACGTAGAAGATCCACGACCAGCTGTAGCTGTCGGTGATCCAGCCGCCCAGCAGCGGGCCCGCGATCGGGCCGACGGTCGCGGTCATGGCCCATAACGCCAGTGCGGTGCCGGACTTGGCCCGCGGATACGAGCTGAGCAGGACCGCTTGCGACAATGGAATCAGCGGGCCCGCCACGACGCCCTGGAGGATGCGTGCGGCCAGCAGGAAGGGCAGCGTCGGCGCGATGCCGCACAGCCACGACGCGAACACGAACATCAGGATCGAGCCGACGAACAAGCGGATCTGGCCGATGCGTTGCGTGAGCCAGCCGGTCAACGGAATCGACACGGCGTTGGCGGCGGCGAACATCGTGATGACCCACGTGCCCTCGTCGACCGATACGCCGAGATTGCCGGACAGGTTGGGAATCGCGACGTTGGCGATCGACGTGTCGAGGACGGTCATGAAAGTGGCGAGCGCCACCACGAAAGTGGCGACGACGAGCTGGCCGCCAGCCAGGGGCGGATGGTGAGTGGATGTCTGAGCCATGTTGGAACCGGGGTGGGGCACGTCCCTTTAGAGAGTCGGACGTGTGTAACGGAATGCGCGCGAGATATCGACGAATCGATCCGGTCGGCGATGCGGCTGGCCAGCGATGGATTCGCGCGCATCGACCGCCTGCATGCGACGGCATTGTGCCGAGACTTTTCTTTTGAAGCAGTGGCGCGCGCGGCGCGTTTCTCTGGATTGATGCAAATTCAGAATTAATCGGCGTTGTCGCGAGGAAAGGCATTGGCTGGACGGTCGGCCGTTGTTACCGGTCACAACGTTGAAGCGGGAATGAGCGAACACGGGGCGATTCGCCGTGACTTTGCAAAAACCAGGGGAAACCGCCGCCAGGTACGCAGTGTCCGATGCAGCCCCGTTGCGGAGGCATCAGGTGACATACCGGGCTATCCGGTTCTTCGGCAGCCCCGTTGAACCGCGAATTCTGCAAATATCAGTTGCACACATCGTTGATTGTTGAGTGAAGTGAAAAGAAGCTTGATTGTTTACGTGTGTGAGAAAGTCTTTGTTGTGTCACGTATAGTCAATATGGAATAAATCGGAATGAAAGAATCGGTGATGAATTTGCCGGATTTATTGAATAGTGCCGCACGAATGTCTCCGATATTGCTTTATCGAGAGTCGTCAAGGATTTGGCGTCTTGATTGCGCTGGTACTGCCTGTTAATTCATCGTCTGATATATGCAGACCATTCGACTCATTGGAGATTCAGGCAATAAAAATCGCACGCGGATGACTGATCGAGGCGCGCTTCGGAAAATTTTCGGCATACAGAACAATGATCGAAAATGAAATTCGCGGGATTCACCAGCGCGCCGCGATGAGCCCCCATCCGATGCGTGAAGCACCGGGGGCCAGCCTTCGGCTTGATCCTGACCCACTCGATAAACGCGTCGGGAACGCCAGTCGCATCGGATGTCGTAGATCCTGACGTCCGGGCCAACTTCAGGAAGTCTTCGCCTTCGATGGCTGCATCGCTGCACGTCCTGAGCCCGACCAGGCAAACGCCGGTCGCGGCGTGTGCGCCTGAAACAGGTGCGGAGTGGCCGACACCTGTCGCAATCGTCAAGATTCACGTCGCGTGCAGATAAAACCTCCCCGTTCCCCCCGCCGTTAACCCGTTCGCAGCCCATGCGCCCCGTGTTGCGACGCGGCGCGCGTCTTTCGTGATCCGGAATCCACATCCGTCGTTGGCCGCGCCCGGCCGGCGCAAGGGAACGTCATGCGAAAACAACTCACTATCCGTGGTGGTCTCGTCGCGACCATCGCCGGCTATACCGTGCTGCTCGTGCTGGTGGTCGGCGCATGCATCGCGGCCCTCTATCTGGGCAACGCGTCGCTCGAGGCGATGTATCGCGACGACACCGCGTCGCTGCTGCACCTGAAGACCAGCTCCGAGCGGATGCTCGTGCTGCGCGAACGCATGAGCGACGTCGCGCAGATCATCAGCGCCGGCCACTCGGGCAAGGAAGAGATCGCGAAACTCCGCACGCTCCTCAAGCAGAGCAACGACGAGCTGGATGCCTATGCGGGCCTGCACGCGCGCAACACCGACGAGCAGGCGCTGTTCGACACGCTGCAGAATCGCCGTCGGGCGTTGCTTGACGGCGTGTTCGTGAAGGCGCTCTCGCAACTCGACGGCGACGACGGTTTCGGCTTCCTCGACACGCAGCGCACCGCGCCGCCCGCGCTGTTCGCCGCCTACCAGGAGGCGATCGATGCGCTCGAATCGTTCCAGGTCGCGCGCGAAAAGGCGCGCTATGAGGCGGCCGGGGTCCATTTCCACCGGATCGTGTGGGGGATGGCGGCGGTCGCGGTCTTCGCACTCGTTGTCGGCTTCTTTGCGCAGCGCGTGCTCGCGAAGGCGATCATCGAGCCGATCAATCTCGCGGTCGACCAGTTCGAGAAGATCTCGAAAGGCGACCTGACCGGAACGGTCGTCGTACCCGGCGAGAACGAGATGGCCTATCTGCTGCATGCGCTGAAGCGGATGCAGGACGGCCTCGTCGATACCGTGAACCAGGTGCGCGCGAGCACGGAGACGATCGTCGGCGACGTCCGCACGATCGCGAGCGGCAACGTCGACCTGTCGGCGCGCACCGAGCAGCAGGCCGTCTCGCTGCAACAGGCGGCGGCGAGCGTCGAGCAACTGACGGCGGCCGTGCGCCAGAACGCGGACAACGCGCGCGATGCGCGCACCTACGTCGAAGGCGCGGCCGGCATCGCGTCGCGCGGCGGCGAGGCGATGCAGCGCGTCGTCGAGACGATGTCGGCGATTTCGAACAGTTCGACGCGGATCTCCGGGATCGTCGGCGTGATCGAGAGCATCGCGTTCCAGACCAACATCCTGGCGTTGAACGCCGCCGTCGAAGCCACGCGCGCGGGCGAGCAGGGGC
>NZ_JAAGPG010000224.1:0-13365 GCF_017104665.1 Burkholderia sp. Se-20378
TGCCGGTGGCCCCCGCCAGCCAGCATCGCGTCGAGCGTGCCTTCGCCGCCGTCGGCCATCGGGCAGCAGCGCACGACAGCGTCGGGCCGGGCGCGGCGGATGCCGGTGGCGATCGCGTCCGCGACCTGCTCGGCGGAAAGCGAGCCTTTGAACGAATCGGGCGCGATGACGACGACAGGCGCGGACGGGTGTTGCGGCATGGTGTCTCCGGATGGCGTGATTGGTGTGAAGAATATTGGGGCCGCGACGGCGGCGACCCCTCAATCGGAGCTTACAGGATGGCGGGCCCGTGGTGGATACGGCGTTCGGCATAGCGGCGATCCGCTTGCATTGCCGTGCAAAGGGCCGTTGACGCGGCGCAGACGCATGTGCATCGCGCCGATCTGGCGGTGTGATGAAAATTGTTTGCTAGAATAGTCGATTCTTCCGGCCAAAGCCGTGCTCCGAGCCGCTTGCGCTAGCCATCCGGCGCGTGCAGGGATGGCGTGGCGCTCCGGCGCGGCGAGTGGATGTGATGCACATCCCGCCGCAGGCAGGCACGGCAAGGAAAACCCGATTCGCTCGAATAATTTTAGGACGATTGAAGCCATGGCTAACGTTGTTGAGAACCTCGGCAAGCTTGAACGCCGCGTGACGATTTCCCTGCCGAAAGACACCGTGCAGAAGGAAATCGACGCCCGTATCCAGAAACTCGCGAAGACCGTGCGCATGCCGGGTTTCCGCCCGGGCAAGGTGCCGGTGAAGATGGTCGCGCAACAGTATGCGGGCCAGGTCGAGGCAGAAGTGCTGAGCGACAAGATCGGCCAGGAATTCTTCACGATCAGCCGCGCGGAAAACCTGCGCGTCGCTGGCCAGCCGAGCTTCGAGCCGAAGCAGGAGCAGGCTGAAGGTGCATACGCATTCGACGCGACGTTCGAGGTGTATCCGGAAGTGAAGATCGGCGATCTGGCGACGGCTGAAGTCGAGCGCTCGACGACGTCGATCGGCGACGCCGAAATCGACCGCACGCTGGACATCCTGCGCAAGCAGCGCGTGCACTTCCACGCACGTGGCGAAGCCGGCGAGCACGGCGACGGCGGCGCGGACACCGCAGCGAAGAACGGCGACCGCGTGACGGTCGACTTCGTCGGCAAGATCGACGACGTCGCGTTCCAGGGCGGCACGGCTGAAGATTTCCCGTTCGTGCTCGGCGAAGGCCGCATGCTGCCGGAATTCGAAACGGCAGCGCTGGGCCTGAAGGACGGCGAATCGCGCACGTTCGACCTGGCGTTCCCGGAGGATTACCACGGCAAGGACGTCGCGGGCAAGACGGCGCAATTCACGGTCACGATGAAGAAGATCGAGTGGCCGCACCTGCCGGAAATCGACGGTGAATTCGCGAAGTCGCTCGGCATCGAAGACGGCGATCTCACGAAGATGCGCGGCGAGATCAAGGAAAACCTCGAGCGTGAAGCGAAGCGCCGCACGCAGTCGATCGTCAAGAACCAGGTGATGGACGCGCTGCTGAAGATCTCCGAACTCGACGTGCCGAAGGCGCTGATCGAGCAGGATCAGCAACGCCTCGTCGAAATGGCTCGCCAGGATCTGGCGCAGCGCGGCGTGCCGAACGCGAAGGACGCCCCGATCCCGGCCGAGATGTTCACCGAGCAGGCGGAACGCCGCGTGAAGCTGGGCCTCGTGCTGGCCGAGCTCGTGAAGTCGAACGGCCTCGAAGCGAAGCCGGAACAGATCCGCGCGGAAGTCGACGAGTTCGCCAAGAGCTACGAAGACCCGAAGGAAGTGGTCCGCTGGTATTATTCGAACCAGCAGCGCCTCGCCGAGATGGAAGCGTTCGTCGTTGAAAGCAACGTCGTCGATTTCGTGCTGGGCAAGGCGAAGGTGACGGACAAGGAAGTGAGCTTCGAAGCACTCGCGAGCGCATCGGCGCAAGCGTAAGTGTTGCTCTAGCGGCGTGCCGGCTGTCGGAGCGACGGCCCGCACGCCGTTTTTACGTCAAGCGCACGGTTGCCATTAATATGGCGATTGAGCGGGCGGCTTCCTTCCGTTCAATTTTCCATTCGAACAAGGTTCATTGAATGATCACTCGCGCTGAATTGCTGGACATGCTTGCTTCGAACGCGCCGCAGGGTTTCGAGGCGCAAGCGCTGGGGCTGGTGCCGATCGTCGTCGAAACGAGCGGCCGCGGCGAGCGTTCGTACGATATCTACTCGCGTCTCCTGAAGGAGCGCCTGGTGTTCATGGTAGGCGAAGTGAACGACCAGACCGCCAACCTCGTGGTTGCGCAGCTGCTGTTCCTCGAGAGCGAGAATCCCGACAAGGACATCAGCCTGTACATCAACAGCCCGGGCGGGTCGGTGTCGGCCGGCATGGCGATCTACGACACGATGCAGTTCATCAAGCCGGACGTGTCGACGCTGTGCATGGGCCTCGCGGCCAGCATGGGTGCGTTCCTGCTCGCGTCGGGTGCGAAGGGCAAGCGTTTCGCGCTGCCGAACTCGCGCGTGATGATTCACCAGCCGCTCGGCGGCGCGCGCGGCCAGGCATCCGACATCGAGATCCAGGCACGCGAAATCCTCTACCTGAAGGAGCGGCTGAACCAGTTGCTCGCGCAGCACACGGGCCAGGACGTCGAGCGCATCGCGCGCGACACCGACCGTGATAACTTCATGTCGAGCGAGGATGCGAAGGCGTACGGGCTGATCGATCAGGTGCTGCTGAAGCGCCCGTGAGATTAAGTGGGGTGCCGCCCCGATTCGTGCGGCGCCCCTGCGACGTCCCGAACGCCCTGAGCATCTGCGGCAAGCGCATCCAGCCGGCTCCGGTCGCGCCCTAGGCGCGGCGCTCGGAGCATTCGGCGTATCATGTCATTTACCTGTCCGGAGGCTCTACATTCATGGCGGACAAAAAAGGTTCGAACAGCGAGAAGCTGTTGTATTGCTCGTTTTGCGGGAAAAGCCAGCATGAGGTGAAAAAACTCATCGCGGGCCCGTCGGTGTTCATCTGCGATGAGTGCATCGACCTCTGCAACGAAATCATTCGCGACGAGGCGGCTGCCGCCGGCGTCGAGGCCAGCCTGTCCCGGTCGGATCTCCCGAGCCCGCAGGAAATTCGCGACATCCTCGATCAGTATGTGATCGGCCAGGAGCGCGCGAAGAAGATCCTCGCGGTGGCCGTGTACAACCACTACAAGCGCCTGAAGCATCTCGACAAGAAGGACGACGTCGAGCTGTCGAAGAGCAACATCCTGCTGATCGGCCCGACGGGCTCCGGCAAGACGCTGCTCGCGCAGACGCTCGCGCGGTTGCTCAACGTGCCGTTCGTGATCGCCGATGCGACGACGCTGACCGAAGCCGGCTACGTCGGCGAGGACGTCGAGAACATCATCCAGAAGCTGTTGCAGAACTGCAACTACGAGGTCGACAAGGCCCAGCGCGGGATCGTCTACATCGACGAAATCGACAAGATCAGCCGCAAGTCGGACAACCCGTCGATCACGCGCGACGTGTCGGGCGAGGGTGTCCAGCAGGCGCTGCTGAAGCTCGTCGAGGGCACGATGGCGTCGGTGCCGCCGCAGGGTGGCCGCAAGCACCCGAACCAGGATTTCATTCAGGTCGACACGACCAACATCCTGTTCATCTGCGGCGGTGCATTCGACGGCCTCGAAAAGGTGATCACCGATCGTACCGAGAAAACCGGTATCGGCTTCGGCGCGACGGTCAAGAGCAAGCAGGAACGCGACGCGGGCGAAGTGCTGCGCGAAACGGAACCGGAAGATCTGATCAAATTCGGTCTGATCCCCGAATTGATCGGCCGCCTGCCGGTGGTCGCGACGCTCGGCAAGCTCGATGAAGCCGCGCTGATGAAGATCCTCGTCGAGCCGAAGAATGCGCTCGTCAAGCAGTATCACAAGCTGTTCGCGATGGAGCGCGTCGAGCTGGAGATCCGGCCGGGCGCACTGCAGGCAGTCGCCCGCAAGGCGATCCGCCGCAAGACCGGCGCGCGCGGTTTGCGTTCGATCATCGAACAGGCATTGCTCGACGTGATGTACGAGCTGCCGACGATGAAAGGGGTCAGCAAAGTCATCATCGACGAGAACGTCATCGATGGCGACGGCAAGCCTTTGCTGATCTACGAGGACACGCCGAAGGTGGCGGGTTCGAACTGACCGGCTTGCCGACGATGTTCTGCGAAAAAGGCCGTTCATGAGACCGTGGGCGGCTTTTTTTCGTTTATCTTGTGGGTAACTCTGACTCGACACGCGGTGGTTACTTTCTTACCGAATATTTCCCGCACTTGAAGGCTTGCAATTCGTTGTGGCGGCCTCAATTACCGAACAATTGATTCCACTCATGGGGAAATGAAATGTCAGGCACCCAACTTCTCCCGCCGGAACGCATCACGCTCCCGCTGCTGCCGCTGCGGGATGTCGTCGTTTTCCCGCACATGGTGATTCCGCTCTTCGTGGGCCGGCCGAAATCGATCAAGGCCCTCGAAGCAGCGATGGAAGGCGGCAAGCACATCATGCTCGTCGCCCAGAAAACCGCGGCCAAGGACGAACCGACCGAAAAGGACATGTACGAGGTCGGCTGTATCGCCAACATCCTGCAGATGCTGAAGCTGCCGGACGGCACCGTGAAGGTGCTCGTCGAGGGCCTGCAGCGCGCGAAGGCGTTGTCGATCGAAGAGCAGGAAACGCAATTCTCCTGCGAAGTGATGCCGCTCGAGCCCGATCACGCCGACAGCGCTGAAACGGAAGCGCTGCGCCGTGCGATCGTGTCGCAGTTCGACCAGTACGTGAAGCTGAACAAGAAGATCCCGCCGGAGATCCTCACGTCGCTGTCGGGCATCGACGAAGCAGGCCGCCTCGCCGACATGATCGCCGAGCGCCTGCCGCTGAAGCTCGACCAGAAGCAGCACATCCTCGAGATGTTCCCGGTCATCGAGCGCCTCGAGCACCTGCTCGCGCAGCTCGAAGCCGAGATCGACATCCTGCAGGTCGAAAAGCGCATCCGCGGGCGCGTGAAGCGCCAGATGGAAAAGAGCCAGCGCGAGTACTACCTGAACGAACAGGTCAAGGCGATCCAGAAGGAACTGGGCGAAGGCGAAGAGGGCGCCGATCTCGAGGAACTCGAGAAGCGCATCAACGCCGCGCGCATGCCGAAGGAAGCGAAGAAGAAGGCCGACGCCGAGCTGAAGAAGCTGAAGCTGATGTCGCCGATGTCGGCGGAAGCCACTGTCGTGCGCAACTACATCGACACGCTGATCGGCCTGCCGTGGCGCAAGAAGAGCAAGGTCAACAACGACCTGTCGAACGCCGAGCAGGTGCTCGACGAGGATCACTTCGGCCTCGAGAAGGTGAAGGAACGGATCCTCGAGTATCTCGCGGTGCAACAGCGCGTCGACAAGGTCAAGGCACCGATCCTGTGCCTCGTCGGGCCCCCGGGCGTCGGCAAGACCTCGCTCGGCCAGTCGATCGCCCGCGCGACGAACCGCAAGTTCGTCCGGATGGCGCTCGGCGGCGTGCGTGACGAAGCCGAGATCCGCGGCCACCGCCGGACGTACATCGGTTCGATGCCGGGCAAGATCCTGCAGAGCCTCACGAAGGTCGGCGTGCGCAATCCGCTCTTCCTGCTCGACGAAGTCGACAAGATGGGCATGGATTTCCGCGGCGATCCGTCGTCGGCGCTGCTCGAAGTGCTCGATCCGGAACAGAACCACACGTTCGCCGACCACTACATCGAAGTCGACTTCGATCTGTCGGACGTGATGTTCGTCGCGACGTCGAACTCGCTGAACATCCCGCCGCCGCTGCTCGACCGGATGGAAGTGATCCGTCTGTCGGGTTACACGGAAGACGAGAAGGTCAGCATCGCCCAGCGTTACCTGCTGCCGAAGCAGAAGAAGAACAACGGGCTGAAGGAAGGCGAGATCGAGGTCACCGAGCAGGCGATCCGCGACATCATCCGCTACTACACGCGCGAAGCCGGTGTGCGTTCGCTCGAGCGGGAAGTGTCGAAGATCTGCCGCAAGGTCGTGAAGATGCTGCTGCTGAAGAAGGCATCGGGCGCGATCAAGGTCGACGGCGAAAACCTCGATACGTTCCTCGGCGTACGCAAGTACGACTTCGGCCTCGCGGCGAAGGAAAACCAGGTCGGTCAGGTGACGGGCCTCGCGTGGACGGAAGTCGGTGGCGATCTGCTGACGATCGAAGCCGCGGTGATGCCGGGCAAGGGCAACGTGATCCGTACGGGTTCGCTCGGCGACGTGATGAAGGAGTCGGTCGAGGCGGCACGTTCGGTCGTGCGCTCGCGTTCGCGTCGTCTCGGCATCAAGGACGAAGCGTTCGAGAAGCAGGACATCCACATCCACGTGCCGGAAGGTGCGACGCCGAAGGACGGTCCGTCCGCCGGTGGTGCGATGACGACCGCGCTGGTATCGGTGCTGACGGGTATCCCCGTGCGTGCCGATGTCGCGATGACGGGCGAAATCACGCTGCGTGGTGAAGTCCTGCCGATCGGTGGCCTGAAGGAGAAGCTGCTCGCAGCACATCGCGGTGGCATCAAGCTCGTGCTGATTCCGGAAGAGAACGTGAAGGATCTCGCCGAGATTCCGGACAACGTGAAGAACGCGATCGAGATCGTGCCGGTCCGCTGGATCGACAAGGTGCTGGAACTCGCGCTCGAGCGTTCGCCGACCCCGCTGCCGCCGGAAGAAGAGGCGAAGGCGGCGGCGCCGGTTGCTGACGCAGCGAAGGATGCCGGCTCGACGGAATTCGTCAAGCACTAAGCATCGGGGCACCGTCCTTCCTGACGGTTGTTCACGAAACCCGCGGCATGGCCGCGGGTTTTTTATGCGTATTGAAATCATGCGCGCGAGTGTTAAAAAAATTCACGTCAGGGCTTTGCAAAATGATCGGGGATCAATTAAACTTGCGGGCTCGCTGGTTGTTGATGCCGAAACGCAGATCGCAGCCAGAACGAATCGGAAACGGGTGCTTAGCTCAGCTGGTAGAGCGGCGCCCTTACAAGGCGTAGGTCGGGGGTTCGAACCCCTCAGCACCCACCAGTTTCCTGATTCAGCCAGACCAAGGAGCGGTAGTTCAGTCGGTTAGAATACCGGCCTGTCACGCCGGGGGTCGCGGGTTCGAGTCCCGTCCGCTCCGCCAGAAAATGAAGAAGCCCGCCTAGTGCGGGCTTTTTTATTTTCGATTCCGATTGGGAAACGTTTCGGGCGCGTAGTTGCCGAGTGAAGGGAGCCGGTTGCGTGGTCTGCAGGATGCAGGCGAGTCCCGTCCGCTTCGCCGCTCACGCGAAAATGCCTGCGCAACGCGGGCATTTTTGTTTTGTGCGCCTGGTTGTCGCGTCGTACTCGCCCGCAGTACGTCTGCTTTTCTCCCGTCCCACCCCGTATGTTGTAATATCGGTCGTTTTGTCCAATTTTCCCGTCACGCATGCTCGATTTCTTCCGTAATCACCAGCGCCTGATGATGGCGCTCCTGCTCCTGATCGTGTTGCCGGGGCTGGGTTTCGTCGGGATCCAAGGCTTCCGCGGCTTCTTCGACGATAGCGCGAACGTCGCGGCAGTCAACGGGCACAAGATCACGCGGGTCGAGTTCGACGGCGCGTTCCGCCAGCAGATCGACCAGGCGCGTCAGGCGCTCGGCGGGCAGTTCGACATCAAGATGTTCGATACGCCCGAGCACCGCAAGCAGGTGCTCGACGGCCTGATCCAGCAACGCGTGCTGGCCGACGAGACCCAACGTCTGCACCTGACCGCATCCGACAACGCCGTGCGCGACGCGCTGATGAGCGACCCGATGATCGCGTCGCTGAAGAAGCCCGACGGTTCGATCGACGTCGAGCGCTATGCGCAACTGCTGTCGTTCCAGGGGATGACGCCCGAGCAGTATCAGGAGCGCGTGCGCTACAGCCTCTCGCTGCAACAGATTCCGGCCAGCATCGTGTCGAGCGCATTCACGCCGAAGAGCCTCGCGCAACGCCTGTCCGAACTCGCCGCGCAGCAGCGCGAAGTGCAGGCGCTCGTGCTGAAGACGAGCGACTTCGCAGCGAAGGTCCAGCCGACCGATGCGCAGCTCGCCGCGTACTATGACGCGCACAAGCAGAGCTTCGCGACGCCGGAAACCGCGACGATCCAGTACCTGGTCTATTCGCCGGCCGCAGCGGCCGCGAGCGCGCAGCCGACCGATGCGGACATCAAGAAGTTCTACGACGACAACCCGACGCACTTCCGCACCGAAGCGCAGGTTCGCGTGAGCCACATCTTCATCGCCGCGCCGGGCAGCGCAAGCGCGGCCGACAAGGCGGCAGCGAAGACGAAGGCCGAGCAGCTGCTGGCCGACGTGAAGGCACACCCGGACCAGTTCGCGCAGATCGCGCAGAAGGGCTCGCAGGACGCGCCGTCGGCTGCGAAGGGCGGCGACCTCGGTTTCATCACGCGTGGCTCGACGGCGGGCGGCAAGGCGTTCGACGATGCCGCGTTCGCACTCAAGCAGGGCGACGTGAGCGGTGTCGTGCAGTCGGATCTGGGCTTCCACATCCTGAAGGCAACGGAAGTGAAGCCGGCCGCCGTCAAGCCGTTCGCTGACGTGAAGGATCAGATCGCAGTCGACCTGAAGCAGCAGTACGCATCGAAGGCGTTCACGGACAACGCAGAAGGCTTCACGTCCACCGTCTACGAAAAGGCGAAGACGCTGCAGCCGGCCGCGGACAAGTACAAGCTGACGATCCAGACGGCCACCGTCACGCCGACGCCGAATCCGCAGCTGCCGCCGACGAGCCCGCTGAACAATCCGAAATTCCTGGCCGCCGTGTTCGCGAACGACTCGGTGAAGAGCCAGAACAACACGCAGGCGATCGACGTCGGCAACAACACGCTGATCTCGGCGCGCGTGACCGACTACAAGCCGGCTGCCGTGCCCGCGCTCGACGCGATCAAGGACGTCGTGCGCCAGAAGGTCGTCGCCGAGCAGGCTGCGGAACTCGCGAAGAAGAATGGCGCGGCGAAGCTCGCCGAACTGCAGAAGTCGAAGTCGACGGACGGGTTCGCGGTCGCGCAGAAGGTCTCGCGCACGCAGTCGCAGGGCCTGACGCCGGCTGCACTGAGCGCCGTGTACAAGGTCGACGCGAAGACGCTGCCGGCGTACGTCGGTGTCGATCTCGGCGCGGACGGCTACGCGATCTACCGCGTGAACGCGGTGATCCCGGGTTCGGCGGTCGATCCGCAGCAACTGGCGGCCGCGCAGCAGCAGATGGCGCAGGTCGACGCGCAGAGCGAAGGCGAAGCGTATCTCGCCGCACTGCGTGATCGCTCGAAGGTGAAGCTGTACGGCTCGACGGCCGGCCAGTCGCAGGACGGCGACAACTGAGCGTCGTTTCGCATGCAACAAAAAAGCCCCGCTTCATGCGGGGCTTTTTGTTTTCCGAGGGGGGGCGGTGGTGTCAGCCGCGCGGCTTGCCGAGCAGCGGTTTCAGCGCCGGCCAGACGTTGTCGAGCAGAATGCCCTGCGCCTGCTGCGCGGGATGCATCTGGTCGGCCTGGAACAACTCCGGCTTGTTCTCGATGCCGGCCAGCAGAAACGGCACGAGCGGCACACCGAGATCCTTCGACAGCCGCGTATAGACGGCGTGGAACTTCTGCGTGTAGTCGGGGCCGTAATTGGGTGGCACGTACATGCCGACCAGCACGACCTTCGCCCGCGCCTGTCGTGCACCGGCGATGATGTCGCGCAGGTTCTGCTCGGTCGTAGCGAGCGGTACGCCGCGTAGCGCATCGTTCGACCCGAGCTCGACGACGACGATCGACGGCTTGAGCCGCTGCAGCACGGCGGGCAGCCGTGCACGGCCGCCGCTCGTGGTGTCGCCGCTGACGCTGGCGTTCGCGACGCTATAATCGATTCGCTCGGTCGTGAGTCGTTGCCGCAGCAATGCCACCCAGCCGGAGTCGCGTGGCAGCCCGTATTCGGCCGACAGGCTGTCGCCGAGCACGACGATCACGGGCTGGCCCGATGTCGCGGCCGGCGTCGTCGCAGCGCGTGCCGGTACGGTGGCGGCCAGCAGGGTGCCCAGCAGCGCGGCGAACGCCGCGCGTCTTTTCCAGCGAAATGTCGTGTCCATGTTCAAGATTACCGATCCGATCATCGAAGTCCATGACGTGTGCAAGCGGGTCGCCGATGCAACGGGCGAGCTGACGATCCTCGACGGCATCACGCTCGCCGTGCAGCCAGGCAGCAGCCTCGCGATCGTCGGCGCGTCGGGGTCGGGTAAATCGACGCTGCTCGGCCTGCTTGCAGGGTTGGACAGCGCGACGAGCGGCACGGTTCGCCTGCTCGGCCGCGCGCTCGACCAGCTCGACGAGGATGCACGCGCGGCGCTGCGCAACGGCGCAGTCGGGTTCGTGTTCCAGTCGTTCCAGTTGATGCCGCACCTGACGGCGCTCGAGAACGTGATGCTGCCGCTCGAGCTGCAGGGCGGCATCAGTGCGCGTGAGGCAGCCGATCGTGCCCGGGCGCTGCTCGGACAGGTTGGCCTCGGCGAGCGTACCGCGCATTATCCGAAGCTGTTGTCCGGAGGCGAGCAGCAGCGTGTCGCGCTTGCGCGCGCATTCGTCACGCGCCCGGCGATCCTGTTCGCCGACGAGCCGACCGGCAGCCTGGATGCAGCCACGGGCCATGCGGTCATCGACCTGATGTTCGAACTGAACCGCACGCATGGTGCCACGCTCGTGCTCGTCACGCACGATGTCGAACTTGCGCGCCGCTGTGCGACGACCGTGACGATCGACGCGGGACGCATCGTCGAGCCGCATGCGGAGCGGCGCGGCGCCTGATTTTTTCGGCCGGCCGCGCAGGCAGGGCTGCGCGGCCGGCATCGGCATGACGCCGTTGCGTCAGCGCTTCAACGCTTCAGCGCTGCGCGGGCGCGCTCGATCAGCGCGGTGGTCGACGAGTCGTGCTTTGCCGGATCGACCGACTCGGACGACAGGTCGGCTTCTACCACCTTGCCGAGAATCTTGCCGAGCTCGACGCCCCACTGGTCGAACGGATTGATGTCCCACACCGTTGCCTGCACGAGCACCTTGTGTTCGTACAGCGCGATCAGCGCGCCGAGCGTGCGCGGCGTCAGCGCATCGACGAGCAGCGTCGTCGTCGGGCGGTTGCCCGGGAACGTCAGGTGCGGCGCGAGCGCTTCCTTGCCCGGACCGGCGACCTTGCGCGCTTCGTCGAGCGTGCGGCCGAGCATCAGTGCCTCGCTCTGCGCAAAGCAGTTCGCCAGCAGCTTCGGATGATGGCTCGCGAGCGGATGCTCGGGCGTCAGCACCGCGATGAAGTCGATCGGCACGATCGTCGGCCCCTGGTGCAGCATCTGGAAGAACGCATGCTGGCCGTTGGTGCCCGGTTCGCCCCACGTGACGGCCGACGTCGGGTAGTCGACGAAGGTGCCGTCCAGACGCGCGGATTTGCCGTTGCTCTCCATTTCGAGCTGCTGCAGGTACGACGGCAGGTAGTGCAGCGCTTCCGAATACGGCGCGACGAGATAGCTCTGCGAACCGAAGAAATTCCGATACCAGATGCCGATCAGGCCGAGCAGCACGGGCAGGTTGCGCTCGAGCGGCGCTTCGCGGAAATGACGGTCCATGTCGTCCGCGCCGGCCAGCAGCTCGTCGAACTGCTCGGGGCCGATCGCGATCATGATCGACAGGCCGACTGCCGACCACAGCGAATAGCGGCCGCCGACCCAATCCCACATTTCGAACACGTTGTCGGCGGCGATGCCGAACTTCACGACTTCGGCCGGGTTCGCCGACACGCCGACGAAGTGCTTCGCGAGTGCGTCCTCGGGGCAGCCGCGCGCGACGAACCAGTCGCGCAGCGAGCGTGCGTTCGTCATCGTCTCAAGCGTCGTGAAGGTCTTCGACACGATGATCGCGAGCGTTTCCTCGGGATCGACCTGTTCGAGCACGCGCGCGAGATCGGCGCCGTCCACGTTCGACACGAAATGCGTGGTGATTTCAGGCGTCGCGACGTGGTGCAGCGCATGCACGACCATCTTCGGCCCGAGGTCGGAGCCGCCGATGCCGATGTTGATCACGTGGCGGATGCGCTTGCCGGTGTAGCCCGTCCACGTGCCGCTGCGCACGGCGCGCGCGAAGGTCGCCATCTTCGCGCGCTCGGCGCTGATCTGTGCGTGGAACGGCGCTTGCGGATCGGTCGCGCGCAGCGCGGTGTGCAACGCGGCACGGCCCTCGGTCGGGTTGACGATCTCGCCCGCGAACATCGCGTCGCGGCGCGCTTCGACGCCCGCGTCGCGCGCGAGCTGCACGAGCAGGCGCAGCGTGTCGTCGTTGATGCGGTTCTTCGAGAAATCGGCCGCGAGACCGCCGCCCGGAATCGTGAAGCGTTCCGCACGGGTCGGCGCGTGGTCGTTTTCCGGCGCGAACCAGTCGCGCAGCCGGGCGTGACGGATCTGTTCGAAGTGGGATTGAAGGGCAGTCCAGGCGGGGAGCGATTTCAGCGTCATGGCGGTTCGAGTGAAGCGTGAATCGGGAGGAATGCCGCGCCGGCTCATCGGGATCGGAAAGCCGGCGGACGAGAGGGCCCGCCGTGCGACGGGGCAGTCAGTATAGCGGCGTTATGTGTCGGCGCGCGGCGACGCATAAAAAAGGCGATTGATCAGCGTGCGCACCATCGGCGCGAGTTCGCTGGCCGTGAGTCCGGCCGGGCCGGTGCCGTGCGCGGTCAGCGTGTCGGCCGCGAGACCGTGCAGGTAGACGCCCGCGAGCGCTGCTTCGTACGGTGCGACACGCTGCGCGAGCAACGCGCCGATCAAGCCGCCGAGCACATCGCCGGTGCCGCCCGTGGCGAGCGCGGCGTTGCCGGTCGGATTGATCGTCACGCGGCCGTCGGGCGCCGCAATCACCGTGCCCGAGCCTTTCAGCACGACGTTCGCCGCATAACGCGCCGCAAGCGCCTGCGCGGCCGCGACACGGTCGCGCTGGATCGTCGCCGTGTCGCTGCCGAGCAGCCGGGCGGCTTCGAGCGGATGCGGCGTCAGCACGCACGGATTGCCGCGCGTACCGCGGGTGGCGACGGCGGTCGCGAGATCGGCATGTGTCGTGACGAGGTTCAGCGCATCGGCATCGAGCAGCGTCGCGGCATCGTGTGCAAGCACGTCGCGCACGAGTGTCGCTGCGGCTTCGCGCGTGCCGAGCCCGCAGCCGGCCGCGATGGCGGTCATCGCGCCGAGCTCGAGGCCGTCTGCCGGATGCAGCATCAGTTCGGGGAACGGCGGATCGTACGGCGGCGCGCCGGCGCCGAGGAAGCCGACGTGCACCTTGCCGGCGCCGGCG
>NZ_JAAGPG010000225.1:0-13038 GCF_017104665.1 Burkholderia sp. Se-20378
CACGCCGCGCGCGCCAAGCGTGACCAGCACGTTGCCGACGCCCTTCGCGCACAGCGCATCGGCCGCACGCACGGCGGACGCATCGTCGCCGACGGCGATGCCGGTCAGCGACTCGGCTTCGGTTTCGTTGACGACGAGGTAGTCGACCCGTGCGAGCAGCGCGTCGAACAGCAGCTGCGCAGGCGCGGGATTGAGCAGCACCGGCGTGTGGTGCGCAGAGGCACAGGCAATGGCACGCGCCACGGTCGCCACCGGCACTTCGAGCTGGCACACGAGCATCGCGGCGCCCGCGATCGCGTCGCGCGCCGCGTCGATCCGGTCGGCATCGAGACGCGCGTTCGCGCCGGGCACGACGACGATGCTGTTCGCGCCGCCCTCGTCGACCGTGATCGTGGCCACCCCGGTCGCCGTGCCGCCGATCCGCTCCAGGTAAGTCACGTCGATCCCCTCTGCCGACAGCGCGTCGTGCAGGCGCGTACCGAACGCGTCGTCGCCGACGCAGCCGATCATCGCGACCGACGCGCCCAGGCGCGCGGCCGCGACCGCCTGGTTCGCGCCCTTGCCGCCATGAACGGTCTGGAAGTCCGTGCCGAGCAGCGTCTCGCCCGGCACCGGCAGGCGCGGCGCGCGCGTGACGAGGTCGATGTTCACGCTGCCGACGACAGCGATACGAGGGGGATAGGCGTCGCTCATTTCCGAATGTAACCGCTTACATTTAAGACGGACAAAATGGCCGGAATGGCCGTCGTCGATGAAAATTTCACGATATGGATAGAATATGGGTCTGACATAATACGGAAGCACGTCAAGATAGCGCTTACATTCTCACAGGGTCGACCGGGAATGCAAGCGGCGCCACCACGAATCGAGGGTAAACATTGACGCATTTGACAACTCGTAGCGCCGCCATCGCCGCTACGCCTGGAGACAGCCGATGAGCTCGCCCCCGTCCCGCGCCGGTGCGCCCCGCGCACGCCGCGGCAGCGGCCGCTCGGTGCTCGGCGATGTCGCGAAGCTGGCCGGCGTATCGACCGCGACCGTCTCGCGCGTGTACAACGATCCCGGCAAGGTATCGGCCGACGTGCAGCAGCGTGTGCGCGACGCGGCGCGCACGCTGAACTGGATCCCGAATGCGGCGGGCCGTGCGCTCGCGTCCACGCGCACCCACATCACCGGCGCGATCATTCCGACGCTCGACGACCAGGTGTTCGCGTCGCAGGTCGCGGGCATGCAGACGGTCATGGCCGAGCACGGCATCACGCTGTTCCTCGGCTGCTCGAACTACGATCCCGCGCAGGCGCTGGCCCAGGTGCGCGCGATGCTGTCGCGCGGCGTGGAAGCCGTGTCGCTCGTCGGCGAAGCGTATCCGCCGGAACTGTTCGAACTGCTTGCGCTGCACCGCGTGCCGTACGTCGTCACGTATGCGTATCGCGACGACAGCCCGCACTGCTGCATCGGCTTCGACAACCGCGCGGCGTTCGCTCGGCTCACCACCCACCTGCTCGATCTCGGCCACCGCGATTTCGCGATCATCATGCAGCCGTCGGCCGACAACGACCGCGTGCAGGCCCGCCTGCGCGGCATTCACGACACGCTGGCCGCGCGCGGGCTCGCGGTGCGCCCCGTCCATCAGCACGAAGGCGTGGCCACGATCGCATTCGGGCGGGCGAGCCTGCGCGCGATCGCCGATAGCGACGCGGCCACACGGCCGACGGCCGTGATCTGCGGCAACGACGCGCTCGCGCTGGGCGCGTTGCTCGAGGCGCAGGCGCTCGGCATCGACGTGCCCGCGCAATTGTCGATCACCGGGTTCGACGACATCGCGCTCGCGCGCGAGATCCAGCCGCCGCTGACGACGATGTGGGTCGACACCGACGCAATCGGGCGCCAGGCCGCGCAGGCCTTGCTCGATGCGCTCGAAAACGGCGCAACGGGGCCTGGGCATGCGGTGCTGCCGGAGTTGCGCACACGGGAATCGGCTGCGGCACCGGCGCAGGTCCGCGCAGCGCGAAAGAATTGACGATGCGCCGGGCGGCTTCGGCTGCCCGGCCGGCCCGTCACTGCATCACGTCGACCGGCAGCGTCTTGTCGAGATTGTCGTGCCACGCGAGGATGGTCTTCGGCACGTTTTTCTTCCACGCCGGCACGTTCGTGTAATAGCGCATCCGCACGTTGTTCTTCGCGTCGAACACGAGCAGCCCGATCCACAGATCGTTACCGCGACGCATCACGATCGCGGCATTCGTCGTCGCGATGCCGCGCACCCAGTACGAATTCACGTGCGCGTTCAGCCCGTCGAGATCCTTCTCGTCGGCGCTGTAATTGACGTTGTCGACGAGCGTCTGGTAATCGGCGCCGAGCAGCTTGTGCGCGGTCGCGTTCTGCGTCGCGTCGTCAACGACTTTCAAGCTCAGCAGGTCGGCGGCCGGCTTGGCCTGGAACTGCGACGCGGTCACGTACTGGCCGCCGTAGGAAACACCCGCGCCGGCACCGCAATCGAAATCCGCGCCGTGTTGCGTGACGCCGATGCGCCCGCCCTTCCGTTCGAAATCGAGCCGGCATTTGTCCTTGCGGTAGGTGCCGCTGTCGCCGTGCAGCACGATGTCGCCGTCGAGCCCGCCCGTATTCGCACCGTTGTTGCCGCCGAGTTCGAAATGCAGGCGCGGCGCCGTGCCGGTAAACGTCAGCACGCCGCCGAACGACAGGTTGTCGCTCATCATGTACCACGTCTGCTGCCAGCGATCGGCAGCCAGCGGCTTGCCGTTCAGGCTCGCGAGCCGTTCGCGGTAGCGGTCGCCGAGACACTGCCCGTCGTCGCCGCACCGGTCGCGCTGCTTGAGCCACTTCAACTGCGCGGCCTTCAGCGCGGCCGTATCGCCGCCTTTCGCGAGCGCCTGCTTCCACGCCGCGGCGAGGTCGCTGTCGAGCTTCGACAGCGTGGCGTCCGCGCAGATTGCCTTCTCGGTTGGCGACGCGGCCTTCGCGCAGTCGAAGCCGGCGGCATGCGCGGCGACCGGCAATAGCGTGAACAGTGCAGCAGCCGCGATGGATCGCAATTGCTTGCGCGATGCATCGCTGGCGGGACGCGCGGTCTGCCCGCGCGCATTCGATCGGTTCTGGATGGTCATCGGCTTGGCTCGTCGCAGGATCGCGCGCCTGTAGAAGCTACCTGCACGCGGCATTCGAGGTAAAAACGCCCGGCACGGCATGTGGCGCATGCCGTTACTCGCCGAAGCCTAACCCGAATGCGCGACGCCGATCAATCGATGGTCGATGTCAGCGCAACCGTCGAGGCAGCCACGCTGCATTGCACGATGCCGTCGCGCAATGCAGCTTCCACTGCGGCATCGATGAATCCGATGAACACCAGCACGCCGTCTGCTTCGTGCGCGGCCAGCCCTTCGTCCTCCATCGACGAGAACCGGATGCGCCGCGCGGCGACCTGACAAACGCGCGTCGCGACCCTGCCCTCCGCATCAGTCACGCGCACGATGCCCTTCGCGCGCAGGATCGTGCGCGGCAACGCCTTCAGCCACGCACGCAGCCGCGCCTTGTCGAGCACGTCCGGTGCGGCGACCGTGACGCTCGCGAACGCCGGCATCGCGTCGTGTCCGATCGCCCGGTGCGAACGCGCAAAACCCGCCGGCATCGCGCCGCGATCGGGCACGACCGCGTCGAACAGCAGCGCGAGTGGAATCTCGCCATGGTGCGCGGCAACGACGATATCGGTCGGCGCACACGCGCGCACGTCGTCGAGCACCGCATCGCGCTGTGCCGGCGCAATGCGGTCGAGCTTGGTCACGACGATCGCGCCCGCGCCGTCGAGCTGGCGTTGCGCCATCGCGCCGACGAGCGGATCGGCGAGCGTATCGCGCCACGCAAGCGCATCGGCGACGACGAGCACCGACGTCAGCCGGAATGCACCGTTCAGCAGCCCGATCTGCGCGATCTTCGCGGGATCGGCCACGCCGCTCGCTTCGACGAGCAGCAGTTCGGGCCGCACGTCGCGCGTCGCGACACGCGTCAGCGCATCGACGAGCGCGCCGCCGATCGTGCAGCAGATGCAGCCGTTGTCGAGCTCGATCACGTCGTCGCCGCGCGCCTGCACGAGCCGCGCATCGATGTTCACCGCGCCGAAATCGTTGACGAGCACCGCGATGCGCCGGCCATGCGGCGCCTGCAGGATCGCGTTGACGACCGTCGTCTTGCCCGCGCCGAGATAGCCGCCGATCACCGCGAGGTCGATCGGTGCGGGCGTGGAAACAGCGGGCGTCACGCTGTCGGCCTGCGTACTCATCGCGGCGACCGGAACACGCGCCCGCCGAGCACGGTGCCCCACACGGCGAGTTCCTTCAAACGTGCGGGCGCGCAGATCGACGGGTCGTCGTCGAGCACCGCGAAATCCGCGAACTTGCCGATCTCGATGCTGCCGACGAGATGATCCATCCGCAGCGTATAGGCCGCGCCGAGCGTGATCGCATGAAGCGCGTCGTCAACGGAAATCCGCTCGCCTTCGCCGAGCACGCGCCCGGACGCCGTCTCGCGCCGCACCGCGCACCATGCGGTGAACAGCGGATTCAGCGGCGTGATCGGCGCATCCGAATGCAGCGCGAACGGAATGCCGAGCCGCTGCGCCGAGCCGGCCGCATCCATCCGGCTCGCGCGATCGGGGCCGATGGTCTGGCTGTAATGCGCGTCGCCCCAGTAGTACAGATGATTCGCGAAGAAGTTCACGCACATCCCGAGCGCGCGAACGCGCTTCAACTGCGCGGCGTCCGCCATCTGGCAATGCTGCAGCGTGTGGCGATGATCGGGGCGCGGATGGCGCGCGAGCAGCGTCGTCATCGCGTCGAGTACGACGTCGGTCGCTTCGTCGCCGTTGGTATGCACGTGCAGTTGCAGCCCCGCGCGATGAAACGGCTCGAACACGTCGACGAGTTGCGCGGGCGGAATCAGCCACAGCCCGTTCGGCTGCCCGCCCGCATAACCGGGCCAGCGCACGCGTGCGGTGAAGCCCTGGATCGAGCCGTCGACGATGAACTTCACGGGCCCGAAATGCAGCTTGTCGGTATTGCGCTCGATCTCCGCGAGCACGCTGTCGGCCGAGCGCGCCGGATTGCGCTGTGGCGCGAACGCCGGCACGATCCGTACCGGGTAATCGGGATCGGCGGTGACGTCGTGCAGCGTGCGGTTGCCGTCGGCCGACAGGTCGTTGACGAGATCGGTGGCCGTCGTCACGCCCGCGAGCTGCGCGACGCGCCCGAAATTCCAGACCGCGTGCGGCTTCTCGCTCGCGGAAATCGCGAGCTTGCCGCCGATCGTCTGATACACCGGCAGCATCGCCGCGAACTCCTGCAACTCGCCGGTCGGGCGGCCGTCGGCATCGCGCGTCACGCCGTCGATGTCGGTGTCTTCGTCGATGCCCGCGCGCGCGAGCATCGCGCCGTTCACGTTCATCAGGTGCACGCTCGCATGCAGGATCGCGATCGGCCGCTGCGCGGACACGCGATCGAGTTCGCGCGTCGTCAGCCGCGCGGTGCCGAAGAAGATCGGATCGAAGCCCCATGCGAGCAGCGGCCCGTCATCGGTCATCGCGCGCTCGGCTTCGGCGAGCCGTTCGAGCACCGCGTCGAGCGAGCGCAGCCCCGGCCACAGCGTGCCGTCGGGGCCGCGCCGGTCGTAGTAGCCGACGTACACGGCATCCCACATCGCGCCTTCCATCAGGTGGCAATGCCCTTCGACGAGCCCCGGCATCAGCACCTTGTCGCGCAGCGTGTCGTCGGTCGTGCAGGCACCGAACCGCGCGTGCCACGTGGCCGCGTCGGCGGCGTCGCCGACCGCAAGGATGCGGCCGTCGCGCACGGCGACGTGCGTGGCCGACGGCTGCGCCGGGTTCATCGTCAGGATGCGGCGCGCCGTGAACACCGTCACGGGCACGGCCGGGGTTGCGGATGCTGGCATGGGATGCGGTTCTCCTTGCGGCGGAACGCCGATGGCTCAGGATACGGCGTATTGCTTCACGGGGCGGCCGTGCAGCATCACATGCACGGCCGCGACGACCAGCACGTTGACGACGAGGCACACGAGGCCGAGGTTGATGCCGCCGAAGTCGACATGGAACACGTAGAAGATCATCGCGAGCACCTGGCCGCAGATCATCCCGGCGCCCACCGCGACGGGCCGCACCTGGCGCCCCGCCAGCAGAATCAGCACGCCTGGCAGGAACTGCGTGACGCCGTAGTACGTGGTGTTGATCAGCGTGAGCATCAGGTTCGGCGTGAGCAGCGTGGTCGCGATCGACAACAGCAGGTAGCCGACGATCACGTATTTCGCCGCACGCTTCTGGCGCGACTCGGGCAGGTTCGGCATCAGGTTGCGCGTGACGATCGGCCCGATCGCGAGGCAGATGCCGGCCAGCACGAGCAGCCCCGACAGCGCGGCGCCGGCCGCGACGAGGCCGATCAGCCAGCCGGGCAGCAGGTGCGTGACGGCGGCGAAGAACGCGTCGTTCGGCGACGCAAGCGTCAGGTTCGCGGTAATCGCGTAGTACGACGCGATCACGAGGAACGGATACATCAGCATGTACAGCGGCATCACGACCTGCGTGCGCCGGATCGCGCTCGGCCCGCGCGCGGTGAAGAAATTCTGCGCGGCGAACGGCATCAGGTAGAAGCCGAGCGACTGGAACAGCATCGTGCTCATCGAGAAGCGCAGCTGCGATCCGCTCATCGTGTTGCTGACCTGCCGGCTCGCGGCGTCGAACACCGGATGCACGCCGCCCACCTGCCACGCGACGGCCACGCCCGTCACAACGATCGCGAGCAGCATCAGGATGTCCTTCAGGATCGCGATGTACGCCGACGCGCGCACGCCGGAGATCGCGATATAGGTGAACGCAAGCGCCGCGCATACGAGGATCAGGTACAGCGGCTCGACATGCCAGCCGAGCCCCTTGAGCGCCGCGACGAGCCCGGTGAACTGCAACTGCCCCCACGGGATCAGGAACAGGATCGATGCGCACGCAACGACCAGCTCGAGCCCGCGGCTGCGGTAGTGGCCCTTGAACAGGTCGGGCAGCGTGATCGCGTTGTGGCGCTTGCCGGCTTCCCAGATCTTCGGGCCGACGAAATACCCGATCGGGTAGGCGAGCAGGATGTAGCCGAGGAACCACACGCCGTAGGTCGGCCCTTTCGCGTAGATGCCGCCGGGGAAGCCGACCATCGTGCCGATGCTGTAGATCTCGCCGGCGGTCAGGAAGAACACGAGCGCCGTGCCGAACTGGCGCGACGCGACGAAGAAGTCATGCACGCTCTGCTTGCCGCGGCCGCGGCCGGAACGGATGGCGAGATAGAGCGACAGCGCGATCAGCGCGGCGAAGACGACCGTTGACATGCGCACCTCTGCGAAGGAACGGAAAGCGTAGGGTTCGCCGGACAGCGCGGGCGGCCGGCGGTCCGCAAGGAGCGGATGCGCGCTAGGCGGCGCCGCTCGCGCGGCGGTCGAACAGCATCCAGCACGCGAACAGGCAGCCGGACGTCAGCACGAACCACGCGAAGATCCACATGAAGATGAACGGCACGCCCAGCACGTAGCGGTCCTGCGCGGCCACCCAGGGCAGCACGCCGATCACGCCGAGATACGGAATACCGATGCCGATCAGATACCTGAGCATGCGTGTCTCCTCGAAAGCGGGTTCGTACGGAAGGGTCGTACGTGTGGCTGTGGATGTCGCCTGCACGACATCCGCCGTCGAATCCAGTATTCGAAGACAAAAAGGCGCGGGATAGTGCCAGACGCGGGCAATCGCTTGGGCCAGTGGCCCACTGCCCGACGCGGCCCGGTGCTGTCCGGTGCTGTCCGGTGCTCCCCGGTCAACGCGGCAACGATCGACGCGGCAACGCGCCCCCGCCCCGTCGCGCTCGACGCTTGCCGGTCATGCCCCGAGCCGGCGTCAGCCGTCGACCGGCGCCAGTTCGTAACTCGTGCTCCGGCCGCCGGACGACGAGCGCCGCAGCACACCGTGCTCGACGAGTTCGGTGATGTCCCGCAGCGCGGTGTCTTGCGAGCACTTCGCCAGCGCCGCCCACTTGGTGGAAGTCAGCTTCCCCTCGAAGCCGTCGAGCAGGCGATTCATCACCTTCACCTGGCGCTCGTTCATCGCGAAGCCCGCACAGCGCTGCCAGAAGCGCGCCTTGACCAGCACCGCGTCGAGCGTCGTGTGCGCGTGATCGATGGCCCGTCCGAGCGCGGTCAGGAACCACGCGAGCCATTCCGTGACGTCGAGCGAACCGCGCTGCGTCCGCTCCAGCACGTCGTAATACGCGTTGCGCTCGCGCTGGATTTGCGCCGACAGGCTATAGAAGCGCTGCGGACTGCGGTCGGCGCGCGCGAGGACCAGATCGCCGAGCGCGCGCGCAATCCGGCCGTTGCCGTCGTCGAACGGATGGAGCGTGACGAACCACAGGTGCGCCAGGCCGGCGCGGATCAGCAAGGGTTCGACCGGTGCGGCATTGAGCCACGCGAGAAAGCGCGCGATCTCGCCGGCGAGGCGCGCGGCCGGCGGCGCCTCGAAATGCACGCGCTGCCGGCCGATCGGCCCGGACACGACCTGCATCGGCCCGGTGGCATCCGTACGCCAGCCGCCGACCGTGATCCGCGCCATCCCCGAGTAGCCGGTGGGAAACAGCGCCGCATGCCACCCGAACAGACGAGCGTCCGTGACCGGCGCCGCCGCATGGGTCGTCGCATCCAGCACCATGTCGACCACGCCCTCGACGTGACGATCGACCGGCGCCAGCGCACCGATATCGACGCCGAGCCGACGCGCGATCGACGACCGGACCGATGCGACGTTCAGGCTTTCGCCCTCGATCGCGCTGGTCTTGACGACGTCTTCCGTCAGCGCGGCCAGGCTCGCCTCGTCGCGCAACGCCAGGCCGACATCCGCCAGCCGCCCGGCCAGCATGCCTTGCGCACGGCTGACGTCGGCGAGTGGCGTCGCCAGTGCCGGGAGGTCGAAGCGCCACGCGGGCCAGTCGACCGACTCCCAGATGTAGGTGTAATCTCCGCTCATGATGCGGAGATTATCCCACCGATTCGCCGCATGACTCAATATTCTCCGCAAATTCTGCGGCGAATAACACCCTCATTCCCCGCAACCGCGTGCGTTACCGCGCCCGGCCCGCCCCGCCCTTCCCCGCCGGCGCAGCCTCGCCGAGCCGTTCCGCGAGAAACCCGATGAACGTGCGCAGCGTGACGAACCCTTCCCGATGCTGCGGAAACACCGCATTGAGCGTGATCGGCGACGGCGCATACGCGTCGAGCACCGGCACCAGCGCACCGCTGTCGAGCGCCCCGCCGACGATGAAATCCGGCAGCAGCGCGATGCCGAGCCCCGCGATCGCCGCGTCGCGCACCACTTCGCCGTTGTTCGCGACGAGCGGCCCCTGCACGTCGAACGTGCGCGCCGCGCCGTCGACGCGGAATTCCCAGCCGATGCGCCGCTCGCGGCCGTACAGCACGCACGTATGGCCGGCGAGATCGGCCGGCGTCTGCGGCGTGCCTTGCCGCTTCAGGTAGGCGGGGCTCGCGCACGCGACCATCCGCCACGCGCCGAGCGCTCGCGCGATCAGCGTCGAATCCTCGAGCGAGCCGATCCGCAGCACGAGGTCGAAGCCCTCGCCGATCAGGTCGACGCGCCGGTCGGTCAGGTCGAGGTTCAGCCGCACGGCCGGGTGCGCGGACAGGAATTCGGCGATCAGCGGCGACACGTGCGTGATCCCGAACGACAGCGGCGCGCTGATTTTCAGCGACCCGTGCAGCTCGGTGCTGCGCACCGACATTGCCTGCTCGGCGTCGGCAATCTCCGCGAGGATCCGCTGCGCGCGCGCATAGAACTCCTGCCCCGATTCGGTCACCGCGAGGTTGCGCGTGTTCCGGTGCAACAGCCGCACGCCGAGCGACGCCTCCAGCGCCATCGTGCGCCGGCTGACGAACTGCTTGGACAGCATCAGCTGGTCGGCCGCCGCCGTGAAGCTGCCCGCATCGACCGTCGCGACAAAGATCCTGAGATCGTTGAGTTCCATATTGTCCACTCCATAGCGACAGTCATTATCTCCACAGCCATTTATTTGTCAAATCGATTGACCTAAGATTCATCTCAACGAACGGCCGGGCCCACTTCCGAGGTCCGGCGTCTTGAGGAACAAAAATCATGATCGAAATCCGTGCAGCAAACCAACGTGGCCGTGCGGAGCATGGCTGGCTCAGCTCCCGTCATTCGTTTTCGTTCGCGAATTACTACGATCCGAAGCAAGTCGGCTTCTCCGACCTGCTGGTGATCAACGACGACCGCGTCGCCCCGGGCCGCGGCTTCGGCACGCACCCGCACCGCGACATGGAAATCCTGTCGTACGTGCTCGACGGCGCGCTGGAACACAAGGACTCGATGGGCACCGGTTCGGTGATCGTGCCGGGCGACGTGCAACTGATGAGCGCCGGCACGGGCGTGCGCCACAGCGAGTTCAACCACTCGCCGGAACTGCCGGTCCACTTCCTGCAGATCTGGGTCGGGCCGTCCGAAAAGGGTGCCGAGCCGCGTTATCAGCAGACCAATGTCACGGCCGACGACAAGCGCGGCAAGCTCGCGCTCGTCGTCTCGCCGACCGGCGACGCCGGTTCGCTGAAGATCCGGCAGGACACGCGGATCTACGCGGGCCTGTTCGACGGTGATGAGCGCGCGACGCTGGAACTCGACCCGAGCCGCTTTGCTTACGTGCACGTGGCACGCGGCAGCGTGACGGTCAACGGCGTGACGCTCGGCGAAGGCGACGGCGTGCGCATCCGCGACGAACAGGCGCTGACGTTCGCCGACGGGAAGGATGCCGAAGTGCTGGTGTTCGACCTGCGTCCGGTCGAAGTAACGGCCGAGTGGGCATAAAGCCCGTTCGGGAAACCGGGCCCCGCTGAACGCGGGGCCCTTTTAATCGGAGATTCGCAACATGGCCAAGGTACTCGTTCTTTACTACTCGTCCTACGGGCACGTCGAAACGATGGCGCAGCACATCGCGGAAGGCGCGAAATCGGTGGCGGGCGTCGAGGTCACGCTCAAGCGCGTGCCGGAAACGATTCCCGTCGACCAGGCCCGCGCGATCGGCGTGAAGGTCGACCAGGCCGCCCCGGTCGCGACGGTGGACGAACTCGCCGACTACGATGCGATCATCTTCGGCACGCCGACCCGCTTCGGCAACATGGCCGGCCAGATGCGCACCTTCCTCGACCAGACCGGCGGCCTGTGGATGAAGGGCGCGCTCGTCGGCAAGATCGGCAGCGTGTTCGCATCGACCGGCACGCAGCATGGCGGCCAGGAAACGACGATCACGTCGTTCCACACGACGCTGCTGCACCACGGGATGGTGATCGTGGGCGTGCCGTATGCGTGCAGCGGCCTCGTCAACATGAACGAAATCACCGGCGGCACGCCGTACGGCGCGACCACGCTCGCCAGCGCGGACGGCAGCCGCCAGCCGAGCGCGAACGAGCTCGACATCGCGCGCTACCAGGGCAAGCACGTCGCGGAAATCGCGAGCAAGCTCGCGTCGTAACGCAGCGGCCCGGCGGTTCGGGCAGCCCCGCACACGCACAAACGGCGCCGGTCGACCCGGCGCCGTTTGTGCTGTGTCCCGGGTTCGACCGTTACTGGCCCGATGCCGGGGCGGCCGGCGCCGCCTTCGTCGCGGGCGCCTTCTGCGTGGCGTTCTGCGGATAGTTGCTCTGGTCGTTGGTCAACCGGTAGCCGCTGCCCGTGCCGATCGCCTTCAGGTCCGACGCGTGCCGCGCCCGGGCGGCCTTGCGGGCCGCCTTCTTTTGCGCCTTGTCGACCTGCTTCTGCGTCGGCGCGGACGCCGGATCCTGCGCGTATGCCGCCGGCGCGGCGGTCAACAGCAGACCGAACGACGCCGTTACTGCTACTGCCACCGATACCACGCGAGACTGCTTCATGGCCGGATCTCCTTGTCGATTGTTGGTTGTGGGTCGGACACCAGCACGCACACGACCGCTTGCGGCAACGGCGCCGATGCAACGTTAGCCGATCAGTATTCAGTTGTCCGTGTGCGTTCCTGAATTCTCCCGATAACGGCCACGATACATGCATACCGCGCGCGCCGTCGTTTCGGCGCCGCGCCGGCGCCATCAGGGAAACCGATAACCCGGCCCAGGCCGGCCTCGGCCGGCGCTCAGACCCAGCGCGACAGCACCGGCAGCAGGATCGGCACGACGAAGGCCGTCAGCACGCCGTTCAGCCCCATTCCGAGCCCGGCGAACGCGCCGGCCTCCTCGCTGACCTGGAACGCGCGCGCGGTGCCGATCCCGTGCGACGCGACGCCGAGCGCGAAGCCGCGCACGGCCGGTTCGTCGACCCGCAGCACGTTGAGGATCCCGCGTGCGCACACGGCCCCGAAGATCCCGGTCGAGATCACCAGCACGGCGGTCAGCGACGGAATCCCGCCGATCTCGGCCGCGACGGCCATCGCGATCGGCGTCGTCGCCGATTTTGGTGCAAGCGACGCGATCGTCTGGTGCGACGCGCCGAACAGCGCCGCGATGCCGACCGCCGACACGATCGCGGTCAGCGAGCCTGCGAGCAGGCCGACCAGCAGCGGCACGGCCGCACGGCGCAGCTTCGACCACTGGCGATAAAGCGGCAGCGCGAGCGCGACGGTCGCGGGGCCGAGCAGGAAGTGGACGAACTGCGCGCCTTCGAAGTACGTCGGATACGGTGTATGGGTGATCGTCAGCAGCACGACAATCAGCGCGACCGCGATGAGCACCGGGTTCGCGAGCGGGTTGAAGCGCGCCCGTGCATAGACGGCCTGCGCGAGCAGATACGCGATCAGCGTGATGGTCAGGCCCAGCAACGGGGTGGCGGCGAGATAGACCCAGATCGCGCCGAGTTTCGGGAAGGCCGTCATGGCGCGCCCTCCGCCGCACTGCCCGCGCGCCGCTGGCGGCGCAGCAGCGCACGCGTGACGAGTGCGG